>CALMQK010000362.1 GCA_937872085.1 uncultured euryarchaeote | reverse complement strand
TGGGGGCGCGGATCGTGCCGTCGCCGACGGCTACGACGCCATGACGACCGATCGCCCCTACCGGAAGCGGATGTCCAGCCATGTGGCGCTCGGGATCCTGCAGGAGCACGCGGGTCGCAAATGGGACGCGGAGTGTGTGGCGGCCCTGGGGTCTGTGCTGAGCTCAGAGAGCTTCGATGGCGACCTTTCCCTCGTCATGATATTATGCCCAACGGCCGTCTGCGATCGAGGAAAGGCGGGGTGCGCGGCTGGCATCTACGGGGAATGGATCCCGCTCGTTCCACGAAAGCAGTGGCCCTCGGACGCGGCGCGGATCCGACGGGAATCGGGAATCATTTCTTCAACGGAACGAATCTGAGACTGGAGACCTTGCCATCATGCGCTCATTCGTGACGAAGCCCCTCAGTATCTGGTCGACCGACCGAGGGCTGGGTATCATCCTTGCCTTGATCATCGCCGACCTGCTGGTCGAGAACCTGCCCGAGAACATTGGGGAGTTCGAGGAGATGTCCATCTCGATCGTCCTCTCGCTTTTCTTGGTGATGGGAGCGGCGACCGTGGCGACGAACCGGCTCACGACCTGGATGGCGGCGAGCATCGCGGCCATCACGGTGGGAGCTTGCTGGCTGAACTACCTGACATCGGCTCGGTGGGTCGCCATCGTCGAGGTCATCGCCTCGCTCCTCTTCTACACCCTGTTCATCTTCGTGGTTTCCAAGGAAGTGTTCAGCCCCGGCAAGGTGACCAAGTACAAGATCGAGGGATCGATCGCGGTCTTCATCCTGATCGCGATGGCGTGGGCCCAGTTGTTTCACCTGGCCGAGCTGCTGGTTCCTGGGAGCATGCACTTCAGCACCACGCCGACATCCTTCAGCAGCATGCGGCGCGATCTCGTCTACTTCGCGCTCACAACCTTGACCACGTCGGGCTATGGGGATATCGTTCCGGTGAGCCGGGCGGTCCGCATCCTTGCCGCGCTCGAAGCTTTCGTGGGGGTCCTCTACCCATCCATCCTGATCGGACGGCTCGTCTCCCTCGAGCTCGATAACGAGGACCGCGACAAGGGCTGACCGGTTCTGCTTTCCGGGCGGCCTATGATCGTGGGCTCCGGTGATGTAGTCAAAGGGGTGCCGTGCATACTCACGGCATGAACACACAACATCAGATCAAGTGGAGCAATGGCGCGCGTTCGGCCGGGAGCAGCTTTCCGCTTG
>CALMQK010000361.1 GCA_937872085.1 uncultured euryarchaeote | reverse complement strand
CGTACTTTTGTGCGGATTCGCAGGAGCACCAATGGACATCCCAGAGTCAGTCTCACAGGCATCCGGAGTCGCCGCCAGGGTCGCCGAGCTCCTAGAAGGAGGGGACTAGATGCCGCGCGTGGGCGTCTTCATCTGCCACTGCGGTCACAACATCGCATCCGCGGTGGATGTCGAGAAGGTTGCCGCCTACGCGAAGACCCTGCCGAACGTGATCGTCGCTGAGCACAACCTTTACTCCTGCTCGGAAGAAGGCCTGGGATCCATCAAGAAGAGCATCGAGAAGAACAAGCTGGACAGAGTCGTCGTCGCCGCATGCACGCCGAGGACTCACGAACCGCTCTTCAGGAAGATATGCGAGCAGGCGGGAATAAACAAGTACCTTTTCGAATTCGTCAACATCAGAGAGCATGTCTCCTGGATACACGCGAAAGAGCCGAAAGCAGCGACCGAGAAGGCGAAGAACCTGGTGGCGATGGGCGTCGCGAAGGCCGCGCTTCTGGAACCCCAGCAGGAGGCGGAATCCAGCGTCATCCCAAGGGCAGTCGTGATCGGCGGGGGTTTGGCTGGACTGACCGCGGCATCATCTCTCATCGCACAGAACATCGAGACCGAGCTCATCGAGAGGGACAAGGAGCTCGGCGGGATCCTCAACAACGTCGCCGTCATCGGCCCGGAGTTCGAGGATTCCAAGAAGCTCCTGGATAACTATGCGAAGCGGTTGAAAGGCTCGCCAAAGGCGCACATCCATCTCAACTCGAAGGTAACGGCGGTCAAGGGATTCGTCGGCAACTTCGAGGTCACCATCAATGAGAACGGGGCTGAGAAGAAGATACCCGCGGGAGCGATCATCGTCGCGACGGGCGCGCGGGAGCTGGTGCCGAAGGAGTACGGGTTCGGGAGCCTGCCGGGAGTCATCACGCAGCTCGAGCTCGAGAAGATGCTCGCCAAGGGGCAGGTCCCGAAGAGCGCCGTCTTCATCCAGTGTGTCGGCAGCAGACAGCCGGGAAGAGAGTACTGCTCACGCATATGCTGCAACGTCTCGCTCAAGAACGCGCTCAGGATCATCAGGGCGAACCCAAAGGCCTCGATATCCATCCTTCACCGGGACATAATGAGCTATGGCACCGCCTCGGAGCGACTGTACAGGGAAGCCTCTGAGAAGGGAGTCAAGTTCATGAGGTACGGGCTGGAGTCGCCAGCGAAGGTTT
>CALMQK010000360.1 GCA_937872085.1 uncultured euryarchaeote | reverse complement strand
GAGAGCACCCCGACGATCAAGATGCCCAGGAACGCGCCCGCGACTCCCATGCTCGAGTGCTCCAGGGCCGAGTTGATCGGGTTCCAGAGCATTATGAGGATCAGGGCGAATATTCCGAACAAGAATAGCGAGAGCGATAGGTTCGGCATCATGCTGGGGACTTCCTTGCCCGATGACATGGCCCTTTGGACGAGCATGTAGACGAGCAGCCCAACGACTATGACAACCGCGGCTATGCCGATGAACATGCCGAGGTTCGTCTCAATCGGGGGGACCCAGGTCCAGTACCACTTGATCATGGCGGAGATCTGTGACCCTATGATACCCAGGATGATCAACGCGACGCCGATGACCCTGAGGTCGATTACGCTCGTAGGATGAGATGTCGTGGATTCCTGCTCCTCCACCTGGATAGCCTCTTGCTCCTCCTCCACCTCGGGCTCCTTGACTGGAGCCTCCCTCTCCTCGACCTCGATTACTTCCTCGACCTCTTCCTCTTCGAATTCCGCACCGCAGTTGGGGCATGTGGATTGAGAGAGGCCCACGGACTTCCCGCAGACCGGGCATTCGGCCGTCTCCTCCTCGTCTACGGGCAAGACCTTTTCCTTGATGTAAGCAGCTGGCGCGGCCTTCCCAGGCTTGGGGCTGGCCACTTCGGGCTGCTCTTCCTCGACCTCTTCCTCCTCGAACTCAGCACCGCAGCTAGGACATGAAGCGACATCCAGGCCGACTGGCTTCCCGCACACTGGACACGTGACTTGCTCTTCCTCGACTACCACAGGTTCGGGTTCCGCTGGTTTTGATTTCTTGGGCATAAATGACCACTGTTCCGGGGGTCGGAGATTGAAGATTGGTCTTGCTGTTTAAAAACATTCCTACTCGATGCATCGATTCGACGTCACACCGCCCATCAAAAGACCTGAATGGTGACCGTTCTCGGAGCATACTGGCTGCTCGTCCAAGAAATCCGACCGCGCACAAACAGTTATACCCCTGAACGATTACTACCGCGGCGAGCATGAAATCCGAGCCAATTACAGATTTCCTTGACCGTGCAACTCGTTTCTCAGAGAGCCACAATGGTCAGAGGTTGATCGTCTCGGCGTTCTCGATCTTGGCCGTGCTCATCCTACTAGCTTTCCCAGGAAGCGTCCTCGCATACATATTCGGGCTTCCACTCATCTTCTTCGTGCCCGGCTTCGCGCTCGTGAGGCTCTTCTTCTGGAAAGGCACCTCGGTCGAGGCGAAGTTCGTCCTCAGCCTCGGTATGAGCATTCTCGTCGTCATACTGCTCGGGTTGCTGCTCACGCTATCACCCATAGGCCTCATGTCCTCGACCACGCAGGCCTCGCTCATCATCTTCGCGCTCGGGGCCGTCGCGATCGAGGCAAGATGGCTGCACGCCGACAGGGTGGGCAAGGGCGTGGTTCCGGTGGTCCAAGAGCACAAGGAAGAGGCGAGCGGAGGGAAGATGGACAAGGTCGTGGTCGCGATGATCGCCACGGCGCTCGTGATCTCCGCGATCTCCTTCGGACTGATCGTCACCGCCAAGTATCCGTCGAGGACGTTCTTCGCGATGACTGACGAGAACGGAAGCGCGGATATCAATGTCAATCAGAACGTAGGGGGCAACATCACGCTGATGCTCCAGGTGAAGAACGGGGAGTCCGGGGCTAGGACTTTCACCATTCTGTTCCAGAACTGGAATTCTACTGCACTTGGCAGCTGGAACGTCAGCAAGACCGTTCAGAAAGGTGACTACTGGGACTACAAAACCTCGATACATCTGCCGCTCGCAGGCGCGTTCCGGCTCGATTTCAAGCTTTACATCCAAGAGCCGGGCAAGGCAGCGATCGAGTACGGCGAGCTGCATCTGTGGATATGGGTCGGCTGAGGAGATTCAACCGTCACCGAGAAGCTCGTTCGCATCCAAGGGCTCGGCCGCTTCTCCATCCAAGTCCCTTACCGATGTTATCGTCGTCTCCTGCACCGCCACGAGCATCGATGCCAGGGCGCTCGCGACGCTGATAGCGACCGCAGCGAGCAGGACGATGGCCAACAGGCCGACGTCGACCGTGACCAAGAACTGGTGGCCGAAGAGCTCGAACGCGCTCGAGCGCGAAAGAAGGTCGACTGTGAGCACCCCCAGCCCGATGCCCATCAACGCGCCTGCAAGGCCTCTCCAGAGCGCCTGAGGGAAGACCAGCGCCCTGATCGCGGACCTGGGAGCCCCGATGGTCTTCAGCACGCCGAGCTTCGCCCTGCTCTGCCTGATCTCCTTGGAGAAGACGGACGTGATCGCCAGCGAGGCGAGCAGTGCGGATATCGCCCCGATCGAGAAGAGGGCGACGGAGACGTTCCCCTCGGAGATCTTCACCGCCTGATAGATCGGGATCGAGGCCGAGGAGGAGAGGGAGGTCGAGCCGCCGTACCTGACAACAAGCTGGACCAGCCCGGGATTGTCGGCATACCATGACTGGACCGAGAGCCCGACGGAGAATGAACCGACCTGGACGGTGTGGTCCCCTGGCTGCAATCCCTGGACCACGAAGCTCACGGATCCGGAAGCCATCCCTTGGAGAGATATGTTGAGCGTCTCGTACGTAGTCGAATCAACCAGGACGGCCAGGTTCAGGTACCCGGACTCGGTACCATCGTTCTGCACCGTGACCAATCCTTGGGATGTCTCCGATTGCTTGATGGAACCAGGCGAGAGGGAGAAGGACACGACCAATGGCAGGAACGTGTGAGGATACGTGGATGGGTCGACCACCTCGATCCTGACTGAGCCTCCCGTGTATCCCGAGAGGCCCGCGGACAGCTGGAACCCTCCGGTGTGCGTCGCATTCAAGAGGGCGATCCCCTGGGGATTGCTAAGTACGGATTGATTGTCGAACTGTACCGAAGCGCCCCTTGCCGGGGAGCCGTCGAAGGTCGAGATCGTGACATTGAACTGCGACCCGAGCAGGGCGCGAGCGGGAGCGCTCACCTGGAGATACGGATCGACAACGGTGACGTTGACGACGAGCTTGACTGGGAAGTCGCCCGAGACTGAAACCTGGATGGTATGCCTGCCCAAGTCCATCAGGACGAGCGATTCCTGGACCGTAGTCGAGCTCGAGGCGCTTAATGTGACAATCCTCTCGGCCAGCACCGATCCATTGTCCGTGAAGGTGACGCGCTCGGACCCACCGCTCGAACCCCAGTTCCGCACCCCCACGCTGAAGTCGAGCGGATGTCCTTGCGCCACTTGGCTCTTCGAGGAGTGCATGTCGAAAAGCGTGAACCTCGCGGTTTCCGGTGACAATAGGCTCTCGAGCCAATCAGGATTGGTCGTCGAGACCCGGATGATCGATGCCTTTCCGTCCGGCATCCCGGATAGGAACCTAGCGACGCTCATCGAGACCAGCATCTCATCGTCCAGCGGCGTCCCCGTGTCTACGGACCTGCTGATGTTGACGATCGCCATCCTGGAAGAGAAGCTCCCGGTCAAGGGCAGCTGGTAAGGGAGCTTGATCGCGAGTCTGTCCAGCAGGCGGTGACCTATCAATGCATCAGATGAGTTCAGGCTCAGGACGTCCGGCCCGAATCCCTGTCCCACGCCCCGGACGACGAATGAGACGCCCC
>CALMQK010000359.1 GCA_937872085.1 uncultured euryarchaeote | reverse complement strand
CTTCTTCTGATAATCGGGGCTGCGGTGTATATGAGGGTCAGAACGAAGCGAGCCCTCAAGAAGAAGATGGAGGAGCTCGTTCCACCGGAGATTAGGATGTAGCGATAGGACGGACATCCATCCGGCAGTCGAAATTGGGTCACTAGCCGCGGTCCGGTCCTCGCCTTGTTCAATTCGCGCCGATGCGCTGTATCACTTCACTCCACATTCTATTGCCCTGTCGCGGAGAACCCCTATTCGAACATTCCACGCAGCATCTTTCCCGCTGCGGACCTTACGACTTGTCGTACCTGGTCATCGTTAGGGAGTGTAAGGCCCTCCACGCGGACCTCGATAGAGGAAGGTATCTCGTTGATCTTGTGCTCATCACGGAACATCATCAAGAACGAGTCATGGGGTCCCTCCAGCAGTACGGCGTTCTTGGTGGGAATGCCACTGTTCACCGACACATGCCCCTCCGAATCGAAGCTAAGGGACACCTTCTCATATTCGCTCTTGAATACGAAGGTACCAGCACGTCGAAAGGGACCAAAGTGTCTGCCGAATAGACCGCCACGCTTTCTGGCGACATTCTCACCCACTCTGACGAGGTTGTGATACAATATGCTCTCGATCTTGATCCTGGGTTTCGCCTTCCGTGAATCGCCCTCTCCAGCCTCTGCCTGGCTTCCACCTCTCAACTCGGATGCGCATGAGCCACAGTAATACGCATAGTCAGGGTTCTCCGATCCGCACTTCGGGCATTTCACGGCAATCCCCTACCCTTCAATTGGTTCGGCCATCTCATGGGATCTGCTCGGATCCCGGCTGTCTTCCACGGATGAACCGCCACATCATGTAACCTGCATAGCCCCATCCGAGAACGATGAAGGGAATCGCGATGATCCAATCCAAGAACTTGAGAATGCCAAGTATGAGTGCGGCGATTGCCATGGAATCTCCCGCCATCATGGCAATGAATAGACGCGTTCGCTCACGTTTCCTCTGAGCTGTTTCCTCCATCGCGACGTCCCAATTCGTCATGAGTTCCTCCGAATTGTCGATCCAACATCACATCCAGGGCTAAGGATGTTTGGTCCAAGAAAGGACGTCTGGACCTTTCTCTCGATCCCTAGATGCACGCGCTTATTCCCGCCTCAATCTGCTGACAATAATTGGGATCATGAGAAGCAGGGCCGATGCCGTGAATGCGGCGAACATGAACCAATAGCCCGAGATCAGGTTCCGCAGGAACAACCCGATTGAGGCCAAGAGGACCAGCAGGAAAGCCGCAATGGGCATTATCACCCATCTCATCTCACCATACGCGCCGCTGCGCAGGTCGATCTCGTAGATTTCCTTCTCATGCCGCAAAGCACACATCGATTCTCCCTTCGATTGCCCGAAGTTCGTCACCATCTCGATTGAACCCAGCTACTATCTTCCTTTCGACGTTTCGAGCAGAGAAATCTTTTTCTAATACATCTTCCTCCAGTTGCCGAAGGAC
>CALMQK010000358.1 GCA_937872085.1 uncultured euryarchaeote | reverse complement strand
CCCCTTCCTCGACAATGGCGTGCCTCTTGTCCACCAGATGCAGCAGTGCGAGCCTGCGCCTCAGCTTTTCAGCCTTCTCCCTTGGGACGGATGCGCCGAGCACGGATTTGCAATGCCTGGTGCACCTATAAACACTTCTAGGATTGGAACTGCGGACACACCGAAAGTCATATAGACGGTCGGTGGCTTCCCAGCACATATGAAGGCCGGCCTTGCGGTCCTCGCAGCTGCTCTCATGCTCCTCACTGTGGGCTCCGCTTCGGTGCGGGCAGAGATAGCCGACCCAGGTGCCCCGAGATACACGAACAACATGTTCGGAGGGTTCGTGACGCCGACGGTATCCCCGGGAGAGACGGTGAACTTCGCATTCAATCTCACGAACCCATACGACCATACGCTGGCCACGATGACTAATATCACCCTCTCGGTCGGAATCTATGAGTACGCGACCCAGGAAACCGCCAGGGAAGTCAACTCGACCTTCAAGAATCCGCCGTTGATCAGAGGGCTGGCGCCGCAACTGACCTTCATCGTGAAGAACCTGACGATCGAGCAATCGGTGACGATAGAGCTACCCATCAACACCTCGAAAAAGACACCTCACGGGTCGTACTTCTCGCAGAGCACCTACTTCGTCAGGTTCAGACTCACCTTCAATCTCGAGGGCAACACCACGCTTGTTGTCCTTCAATCCAAGGGGTTCTTCACCGAGGCGGAGTGGTCTCGGATGGTATCCTTCACGCCGGGTCAGGACATCGTCGACACGGAGTACATGAGGTCCCTGGGCGTGGACGGCCTCATCCCGGACTCATCATTCGGGATCAAGGTCCCCATACCTCGCTGGCCACTCGCAATGCTCATAGCTGGGTGCGTAGGGGTGTCCTTGCTGGCGCTGTACTATTTCGTGCTTGATAATCCGGGCAGGTATCCGAGGCTAGAGAAGAGAGCGTATTATCTGAGGGGAAAACTGAGCGAGCTTGGGAGCCATCTTAAGAACAGACCCTGAGATCGATGCCGGATAGTCGATATCCCCGTGCTCCTCGAGGAGCTTCTTCACACCAGGATCGGAGAACAGCCTCAGTGCCTTCTCGATCTTCTTGTCGGTAAGGTTGAGGAACACCTTGCGGACCCTGAACGCCCTTGAGAGCTCGCGTCCGAACTCAGCCTTCCATAGGGGGTCATAGTCTTCAAGCGGTCCACCTCGGGCGAGATGGGCGTCGACGACCCTCGCGCACAGCTCAGCGCCCTTCACACTAGTGTACACCCCGCCCCCCGAGAGCGGCTTGGCATGGCAGGCCGCATCGCCGATGAGCATTATCCGACCGTTCACCGCGCTCCTTCGGACGCCTAGGGGGATCTTGCCCGCAGCGATGGATACCTTCCTGCCTTTCGCGAACTGTGGCCTCGACAGGAACTTCTTGAGATACTCGGCAGGGGCACGATTAGTATCCCAGGTGCATAGGCCGACCCTAAGGAGGTCCCCGGCTGGTATGACCCAGGCGAAGAAGCCAGGGGCCACATCCCGGCCAAGGTACAGGTCGACGAAGTCGGGATCGAATTCCAAACCCTTCAGGTCGGCCTGGATGCCTTTGAGCATATGCCTTGGAGGAGGCAGCCCAGCGGACTTTCTACAGATGGACCGATGACCGTCTGCTCCGACCAAGACCCGGGAAGAGACCGTCTCCAGCCTTCCCTCTGTCCTCAACTGAGTGTGGACATCATCTCTGGAGCCAATGACCGATCTTGCGGAGGCCCCCATCAAAGGCACTGCCCCAGCGTCGACTGCACTGTGAAACATGATCTTGTCGAACAACGACCTATCAACTACGCACGCGCGCGACCCTTTCGCCTCGAGGGTAAGGGTGAACCCGAGAGGGGAATGAAGCCTCGCGCCCTTCACCTCGCAGAGGATGCTCTTTCGGGCGAAGTCCGGGACTCCCCTCCGGGTAACCAAGCCCGCGCAGTGAAGAGGTTCACCGGCTGTCTGATGCTCCTCCGCGATGGCCACTTCGTGAGCCTTTGCGAGGAGCCTCGCCGCTGTGGATCCCGCGGGCCCTCCCCCAACCACTAGCACGTCTGTTCGCACGGAGGCTGGAGTACCCTGATGCGTATTTCAGGATTGCCCAATAGACTGTGGGACCACATTCCTATAGTATGGCGAATTCTTAATGAGCATCCGATAGCAAATGAATCTCGTGAACAACCCGAATCATATGGTGGAGAAGGAGCTAGAGTCAGCCAAGGACCTCGCGGACATCTTCGAGCTTGTCAAGACGACTGTCCGGAAGGCGATCGGGCAAGAACGGTCGGGCCTGATGCTCGGCCTGGCCAATCTTGGCGGAGGGCCCGAGGGATTCGTGGGGGCATTCTACCCCGTGGCGACGAACATAATCGTGATGAACAGCCTTCCCCTGAAACGGATAAAGGAGACGGATCCTGCGTTGTACAAGCCGTACGTGTTCCACATTCTGCTCCACGAGTATCTGCACACGCTTGGCATAATCGACGAGGCGGCTGCGAGGCAGAAGGCGTACAAGATCAGCGAGGCGACCTTCGGCAAAGACCATCCCGTGACACAGTTCGCAGCGGACCTATCCAAATTCATCCCGAAACTGGTCTACCCCATCTACGGTTGGACGCCTCCGCAGGAATACCGGCTGGAGCTGGTCAAAGGGTTCGACAGAAGCGCCACCGCGCCATACATCGGCTGAGCCAGGAACTCACTTCTTGGGTACCTTCTCCCAGTCGTTCAGGAACTTCTGGATGCCCTCATCCGTCAGGTTGTGCTTCAGCATCTTCTTGAGGATGTCGTAGGGCACGGTCGCGACATGGGCACCGGCGAGCGCGGCCTCGGTCACGTGCAATGGATGCCTGATGCTGGCAGCGATGACCTGGGTCTTGAAGCCGTAGTTCTTGAAGATCGTGACTATGTCCCGGACGAGCTCCATCCCGTTGTGGCTGATGTCGTCCAGCCGACCAACGAACGGCGAGACGTATGTCGCCCCGGCCTTCGCTGCCAAGAGCGCCTGGTTCGCTGAGAACACGAGTGTGACGTTCGTCTTTATGCCCTCCTTGGAGAGCACCTTGACCGCCTTGAGGCCCTCGGCCGTCATGGGTATCTTCACCACGATGTTCTTGTGCCACTTGGAGAGCACCCTCGCCTCCTTGATCATGCCCTCGGCCTCCATGGAGACGGCTTCCGCGCTGATCGGGCCGTCGACCACCTTGCAGATCTCGTCGATCCGGCACTTGAAGTCGCAGCCCTCCTTGGCCACGAGCGTCGGGTTGGTCGTCACGCCGTCCAGAATCCCCCAGCTGTTGACTTCCTTGATATGCTCCAGGTTCGCCGTGTCTATGAATATCCTCATCGACCCATCACCTCACTTCTTCCTCTTGAGAACGTCGTGGGCGGCCTCGACGATGTTGTCGACCGTGAGCCCGTACTTCTCCATCAGCTCGTCACAGGCTCCAGACTCGCCGAACACGTCCGGGATACCCACGCGCTTCATCGGCACGTGGAAGTTCTCCACGAGGACCAAGGCGACCGCGCTGCCCATGCCCATCATGACTGAGTGCTCCTCGGCCGTCACGACACCCCCAGTCTCCCTGGCCGCCCTGACTATCGTCTTCTCGTCCAGGGGCTTGATCGTGTGCAGGTTCAGCACCCTGGCATCCACCCCGTGCTTCGATAGCTCCTGGGCGGCCTCGAGGCATTTGGCGACCATGATCCCACAACCGATGAGCGTCACGTCCTTCCCCTCGCGCATGAGCGTGGCTTGGTTGAGGTCGAACGGCGCCTCGGGATCGGTTATCGTCGGCACGTCCGCCCTGCCCACCCTGACATAGACCGGGTCCTTCGTCTTCGCGACCGCCTTGATGACCTTGTATGTCTCGGGCGAGTCCGCCGGCACAATGACGTTCATGTTCGGCAGGACGCGCATGAGCGCGATGTCCTCGACTATCTGGTGCGATGCTCCGTCGCCGCCCACTGTGATGCCCGCATGCGACGCGACGATCTTGATGTTGAGTTTCGGATAGGCTATGGATTGCCTGATCTGGTCGTAGCACCGGCCGGTACCGAAGACCGCGAATGTGGAGACGAACACGGTCTTCCCGGACGCCGCGAGCCCTGCGGCGGTGTCCATCATGTTCTGCTCCGCGATGCCGCAGTTGAAGAACCTCTCCGGGAACGCCGCGGCAAAATCCGCGGTCCTCGTGGAGGTCGACAGGTCCGCATCTAGCACGACGATGTCCCCGCGCTCCTTCCCGAGCTCGACAAGCGCCTTGCCGTACTGCTTCCTCTGGCTCTCCATCTTCCACGCCATCTTGGTCACCCTCCCAGCTCCTTCATCGCCTGCTCGTACTCCTGCTTGTCCGGGGCCTTCCCGTGGAAGTGCAGTGAGCCCTCCATGTAGCTCACGCCCTTGCCCTTGATGGTGTGACATATTATGATCGTCGGCTTGCCCTTCACGCCCTTCGCCTCGTTGGTCGCGTGGATGATCTCCTTCATGTTGTGACCGTTTATCTCGATCACGTGCCAGCCGAAGGCCTTCCACTTGTCGGCCAGGGGCTCGAGGGACATGATCTTCTCCGTCGGTCCATCCAGCTGGAGCTTGTTCCTGTCAAGGTACACCGTGATGTTGTCGAGCTTGTAATGAGAAGCGAGCATCGCGGCCTCCCAGGTCTCGCCCACATCCATCTCCCCATCACCCACGATGACATAGATCCTGTAGAGCTTCCTGTCCAGCTTGGCCGCGAGGGCCATGCCGTTCCCCGCCGCGAGACCGTGGCCCAACGAGCCCGTGGACATTTCTATTCCAGGGGTCTTGGTCATGCACGGATGGCCCTGGAGCCTGCTGCCCATCTTCCTCAACGAGCGCAGCTCGTCCACCTCGAAATAGCCGGACTGGGCGAGTACCGCGTAAAGCGCAGGAGCCGCATGGCCTTTGCTCAGCACGAATCTGTCCCTATCAGACCAGTCGGGCCTCTTGGGGTCGTGTTTCATGATGTGAAAATACAGGGCGACCAGGATATCGACACAGGAGAGGGACCCGCCTGGATGGCCGGAACCGGCTTCGTAGATCATCTGAATCGAATACATCCTGGCCTTCTTGGCAATCGATTCAAGCTCGGTGATGAACTCGCCGTCGTAGACTTCCACGTTCTTCCCCCCCGGTGTGACATGCCACGGGTGCGTTTCGGATATCCGTTGGACCCGCTTAAAGTATTCGAGTGTGAAAGTGAATCCCTGGTAGGTCAGGTCTCGAGGACCCGGACCCTCTTTCCCTCGACCTTGAGCTTCCCCTGGGCGAACAGCTGGATGGCACGCGTGAGCAGCTTGTGCTCCTCCTTCAGGATACGCTCCTGTAGGGTCTCGGCCGTGTCGTCCTCCTGGACCTGCACCGCCTTCTGCGCGATGATCGGCCCGCCGTCGATATCGAGGGTGACGAAATGCACGGTGCACCCGGAGACCTTGCACCCGCGGTCGATCACGGCCTGATGCACGTTAAGCCCGTGCATGCCCTCGCCTCCGAAGGAGGGCAGGAGCGCCGGG
Organism: uncultured euryarchaeote; assembly: GCA_937872085.1. Classification (GTDB taxonomy): domain Archaea; phylum Thermoplasmatota; class Thermoplasmata; order UBA10834; family UBA10834; genus COMBO-56-21. The sequence continues at coordinate 466 of CALMQK010000358.1, read as the reverse complement.
TGAGTGTTGACAATCTTCCCCGAATACCTGGTAATCATCAACGGTGTGAGCATCCTGAGATACCCCGCGAGGACGACAAGGTCCACGCTGTTCTGCTCAAGGCAGGCGATGATGTCAGCTTCGTGCGCCTCGCGCGTGAGGCCCTTGTGTGGAAAAGCGAAAGCGGGTATGTTGTGATTGCGCGCGCGCTCGAGCGCGTCGGCCTCCGGGATGTTGGATACCACCACGACGACCTCGCCGTCGATCTCCCCTCGCTCGCAAGAATCTATGATGGCCTGCAGGTTTGTCCCGCCGCCGGAGGCCAAAATTCCTATCCGTATCCTTCGCATATCAGACGACCTATCTGCCTAGACCGAGCCTGAGGATCCTGCCAGCTGACTGCGACCGCGCCACGGGCTTAGTCACCACTCTCTATCCTCGGCGCCAGCAAGTAGCTGACACTGCCCTTCCCGCCGGCGATCTTGAA
>CALMQK010000357.1 GCA_937872085.1 uncultured euryarchaeote | reverse complement strand
ATGGTCTCCAAGGGAATCGAGCCGGGAGAAGCGGTTCCGGTCATGACCGTTGAATTCAGCGCTAATACTGCGCAATCCTTAATACCGTTAAGTGCCTGTAATCCCTGTTCGCCCAGCGGAGGGAATCCATGGCAGATGCAAAGGAGATTCTTGCGACAGCGATCGAGATGGAGCATTTCGGAAGCGAGTACTATTCGAAGTTCAAGGACCTGGTAGCCAGCGAGAAGGCAAAGACCCTGCTCAGGAGCCTTGCCGCCGACGAGAAGGACCACGCACATATTCTCGAGATCGAGCTGTCCAACCTGGGAGGAAGACTGAAGCCGCCTGGCAAAGAGAAGCTGAAGAAATCCCTGAAACAGGTCTTCCCGGAACGGATACACAAGAACTCGATCCACGCTAAGGATGCCATCTCCGCCATCAAGCTGGGAATATTGACTGAAAGAAGGTCAATAGAGTTCTACACGAAACATGCTGCGAGGGCGAGTCCCAAGATGAGAAAGATTTTTGCGAAGCTGATCAGAATGGAGATTGTGCATCTGGGGCTTCTGGAGGAGAACCTTCAGTTCTTGGAGGATGACGGTTCTTGGTACGGCTATATGCCAATCCTTGAGGGATAGTCCCCTGCGTTTTGGGAATCTGAGCGATAGTGATGGGCGACAAAGGGCTTTCGTCCCGCAAGAGTCTATAGGGGAGGAAAAGCGACACAAACCTCATAATCCCTTCAGAGTGATTCAGGCGGAGGAACTGGATGGCCGAGGAAGGATTTCATTACAGCCCATTGCCGGGAAAGACTTACTCGCTCTTTGATCGCGGTTCCTCCACAGATGGGTACTATGATTTGATACAACAACTCGCGGATGAATGTCTCAAGAAGTATCCCGATAAAGAGACGCTTCTAGGTGAGCTCCGGAGAGCCAGTGCCAGAAAGCACATGCTTCGCAGGGCACGTGAAGGCCTCGGTGATCCGGATATGGTGTTCCTGCTGGGGAGGATCAGTCCTGCTTTGTCCGAGTACACGCCGTTCGTCAAGCAGCACTTGGAGGACCTTTCGATTCTCAGGTTTCGAGATCGGAGACTCTGGACCAGCGAGGAACAATATCACCTTTACATGCTGGAGATAGAGCTAGTGAATCGGATCAATCGGGAAGAATTCATGAAGTGCGAGCGCAAGATTGCCTTCCTCCCTCACTGTCTGAAGGACTTCAAACACGGCTGTAAGTCCTCAATGAGCGACATTGACTACGTCTGCCGTGGTTGTTCGAACGCCTGTTTCCTGAACAGGGTCAGCACCCTTCTGAGGCAGTACGGCATTGACGCGTACATCTGGATGGGCACGGACCTCAAGAAGCTAAAGGGCTTGTCGCATTCGGGTAGGAGAATAGGCGGTTTGGGCATCGCGTGCGTACCTGAGCTGGTGATGGGCATGCGAGAGAGCCTACATCTCGGTCTTCCCACGGTCGGGGTCCCCTTGAGCGCGAACAGATGCGCGAGGTGGATGGGAGACTTCTATGAAAACTCGGTCAGTCTGGAGAGAATCGTGCAGTTGGTAAGCCCTTGACCATAGCCTCGGAAAAGACCATAGAGGAGGAAACGCGGCTCCATTATCTGCAGGCAAGAGATTGGAGCCCGAATCCGGGGATTTCGTACCGGCAAGTATTACCCCAGTTCTGAATACCGGCAGATTCCGGGCAATATCAGGGCCCCGGCACATGTTTATGGTGATCACAGAACATGCTTGACCAGCTGTGTCGGACGGCTCGCACCAGCATCTGCGGATTATTCGGCGCTTCCGTTCGGCATCCTAGACTCTCCGCTTGGTCTCGAGCGTTAGTAGATGGATTGTTACTCCGAGAGCCACGGCGAGCAAGCCGATTCGAACGATTGCGTTATCGGTAGCGAACGTTGCTGAGAACAAGATGACACCCCAGAGCGCTGAAATCGCAACAATCTTCGTTCTGATTGCCAATCCCTTTCCTTCCAGGTAGTCTTTCAGATAAGCACCAAAGTATCTGTTCATCATCAACCAGTTGTACATTCGCCTTGAGCCCCTGAGATAACACGCAGCTGCGATCAGGAGGAAGGGCGTTGTGGGAAGGAGGGGCAAAGGAATCCCGATGAGTCCTAGCGCAAGGAAGAAAGTCCCAGCCGCATTCCAGAGAATCCTGACGAGCTTGTTTGCGGCAACCGATGTCCTTGGCGAGGAACCGTCGGTCTGCGGCTCAGAAGAGTCTCCCATGAGTATCAGTGACCTTGTCGGGACTAATTCACGAGGTCTGATATGTGTCTTTCCCGCATCGACGGATAGTACTGCCGAACAAATGGCTAGAAAGTGCTCGGAGTTGACTCTGATTCCCTGCAAGGGGGATCTCTGCTAGCCTTGTTCGCCGGTAGATTTGGGGCCATGATCCGGGTGTTCGCACATTGTCATTCGATATGTGAATACACTATGCTACCCTCTCCAATTCCTCATGGTAAGGTAGTCGCTCTCCAAGCCTGTCGCGCGCTCTCCAGATGGGCCCTTTGTGCTCCTCAAGGACCATCAATCGCAGGATCCACAGTTTCCTGTCCATCGACTCTCTCTCCGCCTTGTCGAGGTGGTAGTGGTCGTAGAACTCCGGGAGACGGTCGAGATTCTTGAGCAAAGTGTGGTACAGTCCCCAATCATGAGCGCAAAGTTGCGCGATGTATCGGGCATTGACAACACCTTCCCGGTCGTCGGCTCCGATCTTGTGGTCCCTGAGAAGAGAGAACAGGTCATGGAAGTCCTTCTCGTCCATCTTGACCACTTGGATCTTCGTGATGAACAGGTCGGACAGGGAAATCGTGTATGGGTCTATGCCGAGCCTTCCCCTGAAATCCAGCGTCTGGTCCATCCTGAACTTGTCCAGGAAGACCTCAACATGCCGATTGTTCACGTGGTCCTCATACTTCAGTCGTTGACTCCCGTGGAGCGCGTTGAACGCGTTGTCCGGAATGTACCCGAGCTCCCGGAAGACCTGCTCTATCCGAGCCGCCTGGGAGCTGAGCCCGATGAGATCAATGTCAGAGTACGGTCGCTCGCAGAAGGCGGAGCTCCTGCAATGCACACGGACCGCGAGACCGCCCATCAGCCTCAGCTGGACCGACTTCTCACGTGCGTGGTCCACGATCCTTCGGGCCTCCTCTGGCATGTCCTCCAGTGGTGAACTACCGTGATTGTCGGGCCGCGTTTCTGCCATCGCTTGCCCTATCTGCGGTGTGATTCTAATTAGTTATCCCGAAGGAGACTGGCCGAGAGTGTGTGGACTTGCGGGCCAGGGTCCACTGATGAGATGCTCGCCATTTCGTTCTTGTTCACCTAGGCATTTGATTGCAGGGAGCCGTGTGCCTTCCTAGCGACATCAACTACGTCGAGGGATGTCAGGGGACTGTGGCTGGAGCGGAGCCGACCCGGAAGATCGAGGAGAGGACGAAGACTGCAGAAAAGCTGTGAGACGGACGGATAGAACCGCGCACGGGATGAGGAGTGTAGAGACTTCGACAGAATGAACCCCGACTTCAAGGTCTTGCTTATAAAAGGTAGCAGAGAAGAGAATAATCTCTTCCTTTGGCGAGTAAAAGGAACATGATATCCATTGGTCCAATGCCGTCGAGCACCGCATCATGCTTCAGTTGAGAGCGGGCTCGTCAACGCTTGTTCTTCGCCTCGGCCTTTACTACAGTCTTGATCAGGAATGGGGTGTAGAGTGTCGTTGCGATCGACACTAGGATGATTATCGAGTAAGTTGACAGTCCAATCGTACCCATGCTCAGACCGATCATAGCAATGACAATGCCGACCTCGCCCCTCGGAACCATTCCTGCCCCGACTATCATGGCCGTCCTCTCACCTCTTGTCATAGCCCCAAGAGAACACCCCACGAGCTTGGTCAGGATGGCAACGACCGTCAGGATGATTGCGAACGGGATTATGTCCGAAGAAGATCCCAGGGCCACTCTTGCCCCGATCGCGACAAAGAAGAATGGCACGAGGAATACATTGAGGGGCTCGAACTTCTGCTCGAGCTCGTAGGTCTCCTTGGTGTCCGAGAAGATCAGCCCCGCGAAGAATGCCCCGATGATCGCCGCAAGTCCGACGAAAGATGCGAGTGCGGAGAGTCCGAAGATGACCACGAGTATGATGACGAAGGGGGCTTGCTTCTGGGTCAATCGATCGAGCCAGCTATCCCTTCTGAAGGCTCCCGTCGAGTAATGGACGGCCCAAGCTCCGTTCACGGTTCGGTCGGAATGAACGTTCCTCTTCCCTGAAGCGTACTTCACCACCCTGGTCCCTAGGATGGTCACAATTGCGATGAAACAGACCGCCTCGCCGACAACCACCGCGACGTTGAAGGTCGTCAGGTCGCCCTTCGCGATCCCGCTCACCAGTGTGAGCACGATCATTCCCAGTATGTCGTCAACCACCGCGGCCCCAATGATTATCTTCGCTTCAAGTGTGTGGATCATTCCGAGGTCCTCTAGGACCCTCGCGGTTATGCCCACGCTTGTTGCCACAAGCGCGGTCGCGACGAACATCGCCTCTATGGTGGACGAGAACAGGAACATCGAGACATAGTATCCAACGACAAATGGTGTCACGACGCCAAGAACGGCCACAGATGTCGCGACGAGTCCGACCTTCTTCAGTTCCGATATCTTGGTTTCCATCCCGACCGTGAACAAGAGAAAGGTGGCACCAAGCTGAGCTAACACGTCAAAGAACTCGGCGTCTGCGGTGATGAGATTGAATATGGTTGGGCCGAGTACTATGCCGGCCATTATCTCTCCCATCATCGAAGGAAGCCTAGCGCGCTCCATGATTTCGCTTCCAAGCTTCGCCGCGAGGAAAGCAACGAATATCAGGAGGAGGGTCTGTTCAGTCTCCAACGCATCCCATCTCTGGACTTGAATAGTCTGTTCGATATTTAATTGTGATTGGAGCCGAACAGTCAATCATGTTGAGCGGTTCCGCGGCAGTCATCATAGCCCCACAAGATGTAGCCCCGGGCCATCTCACTGTGTCGTTTTCGGTCCCTTGGTCATCCTTGAGAAATGTGTTCGTGACCTGGATCGATGAATGGAATCTCCCAGCACGCCGGCCAGCGCGGGAGCAGGTGGTATGAGGAACGCTGTCGCACCCATCAGCGCGACGACCTTGCTTATGGTCCTCATCCTGGAGACGGCAAGAGCGCACTCAGTCCCATCTTCAACAGGCATCCCGACCAGCGATAGGCCCAAGGTCCTCCAGAGTTCCGCCGTCACCTTGACCGTCATCCATACAAGGTCTTTCAAGGGGGTCGATTCGCCAGCATAGCTCGTCTTCCTCTCCAAGATCGCCTTTCTAAGGTCTTCCGCGCTCTCCCCTTCGAACAAGGTGTAGGCATTCCCGACCATCGTGGGAGCATGCGCATCAC
>CALMQK010000356.1 GCA_937872085.1 uncultured euryarchaeote | reverse complement strand
CCGGATTTGCCGAGGCCGAGAAGTTCATGGTCCATTTCATGAATGATTTCGGCCAAAGTTCTCGTGCTGGTGCTGCTCACCGGGCTTGAATTACGGCCCGGACGACAGTCTCTTCTCCCTGCGCACGAGAAGCGGCTGACTCAATCACTGGCGGGGCATTGTCACTTCTTGTATGCGACGTATATGTCCGCCTCGATCATCTTGTTGTCCGATGAGTAGTAGTGGTGCGTGAAGTAGATGTTCCCCGCCGCGTCCAGGGTTGGCTCTCCTGCGAAGCTGGCTACGATCTCCTCAGGCGGACCCCAAGAACCGTTCGATAGCTTCACGCTCCGATAGATCGAGGGTCCTTGGTAACCCGCAGGCGAACCGAACCTGGTGAACCATAGCTCGTTGCCATCCGGGGTCACATACGGCCAGCCTTCATTGGCGGCCGTGTTCACGGTCGGGACTCTGACTGGCGTGCTCCATCCATCGTTGGTCTTCTGGGAAACCCAGATGTCCATGTTGTCTCCCGCGTTGATCTTCCCGCTGTGGAAATATAGGGTCTGGCCGTCCGCAGCAATGTGGAACTCGCCGATGTCGTAGTCCACATTCAGCTGTCTCCCTGCGTTGGTCACGTCGGTCCATTTCCCTTCCGCGTAGGTTACCGTGTAGATGTCGATCTCGCCCATGTTCCCAGTGCGCACCGACCCGAACCACATCGCGTTTCCCTGGACGAACTCCGCGCCGTCCAGAGATACGTCGTCGCACAGGATGATCTTCTCCGGCGAGGTCCAGCTGGTGCCGTTCTTCTGCATCCACCAGATGCCGGTGACGCCGTCCAATAGCTGCTTCTCAACGGGGACCGAGACATCGGGCGTGAAGAAGAAGAAGAACCGGTTGCCGTCAGGGGTGATGAACGGGCTGTCTTCCGCGCCCGCCGTATTGATCGGGCCAGGCATCTGTACAGGCTGTTCCCAGAGGTTGGACAGAATCACTGGCTTGTATGTGTCCTGGGCGGGAGTCATCTTGGTGGCATTGACCGGGATGGACGCGATCCGGTCCACGTTAGTGATCGCGGTCTGCTTCTTCGGCTGAGTTATCGCGATTACAGCTAACAATACCACGAAAGCGATGGCCACTGCGGCTACTACCTTCCACCATTTGGACACTGTCCCATCCCTCTTCTTTGTGTATTGGTGTGATGGGGAGATAACGGTTCCCTCTGGAGGACATGGAGATGCAACTCTCTGAATCAGGACACTGTGCTGAAACTCAACAAGATGAATGCTGCTGCTCACTTCTTGACCTGAAGCGTTTGCCCGATCATTAGGGCGATGAGCTCCATCCATCTGATCGATATGGCATCAGGAAGCTTCCTTAACCTGGTCCCAGATGCCTCGATCCAGCCGAGTATCTCCTTGTCACTGCCGTAGAAGTAGAAGTCAACATAGTCGGCCTCGAGGCAGTCGGTGAGCGCCCTTCTCTTCATGCCTATCATCCCGGGTCGCCTGTATGAGAATTCCTCCCCCGGAGCATAGGGGTGCTCCTCGGCGAGATAGATCTTCGTGTGGCTGCTGATCTCGTGACATGGGTAAGTGCTGTTGTCGTTGACCTGGGCTTTCGTGTAGGCTATCCTCAGGTAGCTCTCGATGACCTCCTTGTCGAGACCGTTCACCACCTTGTAGTGGTAGAGCTTGGTCAGGGGGTCATAGACCGCGATTGAGACGCTCGTGATGCCGAAACGCCTTGATATCAGGTCTGCTATTTCATTCAAGAAATCTTGGGTCTGAATCTCGGACCGCTCGAGCCTCCAACCAAGTTCGCAGACCTCTTCCAGGACCTTTGACGTGTGGTCCATTGGCCCGTGAGAATAGTCCGTTTTCAACTTCTGGGCGACTTCCAGCGGAGTGACAATCACCTTCATCTCCTCAGTCCGGTCCATCACTTCCTCCAAGTCGAGATAGTCCCAAGAACCCCTCAAGCAGACGTGGGTGCCGGGTCCTGGCCCCATCCATTCGAGGTGCCTTTCAGGGTGCCGCGATTCTTCCTGGTCTTGAAGACATCACAGGCTCATCACAGAACAGCCTCTGGGTTCTTATGATTTTGCCACACCAAGCCGCGTGAGCACGGACTGCTCACTTTTTGCCGCCAGATGATTGTCCAGAAGCACGGCGGTAATCAAGCCTGTTTCGGACCGTGGCGTATGATCGCCAGAGCGAGGATCGAGGAAACGACTTCAAGGCTCCGGATCGTCCGCGCATCGGGGATCTTGCCATCCCAAGTCCCCGAGGTCTCGATCCATCCGAGTATCTCGTCCTTCGGCCCGTAGATGAATACGTCCATGTAGTCTCCTTCGATGAAATCCTCCGCGGTATTCCGCTTGGATCTCATGCTCAGATGCTCGCTGCGTGTGAGTGCCTCATCCTGCGTGTACGTGTTGTCCTCGGCCAGGAAGAGCTTGGTATGATGGCTTATATCAGTCCACTTGTACTTGCTCGGGTCCATAAGCTGCTTCTCGTTGTAGACGAGCTTCCGATGTGCCGCCCAGGACTCGTCCCTGAGGCCGTACATCGCGACGTATCTGTAGAGGCCGTCCGAGGACCTGAGACCGATTGACACCTCCTTGATGCTGAACTGAGAATAGATGGATCTGGCGGTGCTTTTCAGCACCTCATTGATGTCCGGCTCTTCCCCCATCAGCTGCTTGATCAGGCCGTGGATGCTGTCGAGCCCCCTCATCCCTGACTCCTTCCTCCCATGGACGTATTCCTGCTTGATCTTCCTCGCGGCATCGTCGTGAACTTTGTCATTTGATGTCTCTCGGCCAGGCTGTGCATTTGGAGGCCTCGGTCCTGCAGTGATAGGAGGGTTGCTCTTGGCTTCGAGAATGCCCGCTGCTCCGTTTGTCGCAGGTCGAATGCCGTTCTGCATCGAGGCTTCGGCACTGCCCTTCATCTTGGTTATCATGGAATCTAGCCCAACCACGGTTTCATCCCGAATACTCGGAGATCGACCGGATGTCGATCCTCGCAAGGTCGGGTTACAATTGCCGGGTGCCGTTTATTAAGGATACGCTCTGACCATCGAAGATGCCGTTCGGAGCGATGGCAACGCTTATCTACTTAGATTCCCGACCTGCTGTGGAGCCCTCGTGTCTCCCAGTTGGTCCTTCCCACGGAGGAAAAGAGAAGGAAAAGGAATCAGCAACCGGATATGAGGCTATCATCCTCCGCTTCTATGTCCTCAATGCGGTCCTGGCCGGCTGGAACGGACAAATGACCCACGTACTCCTTCCACTCATCAGGCGATACGAGGCGCATCGTCTTGC
>CALMQK010000355.1 GCA_937872085.1 uncultured euryarchaeote | reverse complement strand
AGGATCTTCTCCTTCTCGTTCGGTTGAGCAATGCCTTCCATGTCTGCCGCCTCAGCCCGAATCAGACGGCTCGGCGTATATGGGCGTGGTGACAATCGACGTACAACTCAATAGGGGGTTGTCCGGTTTCGGACAATCGATGATTTGGATCTTCCAAGACGGTGAGCCTGCGCGCGCGGTGGCTTTTCAATCTGGTTCCCGATGCTGGCGAAGTATCTCTGACAGTATATAGGATTGAGGATTCACCATGATTATGAGGGGGGAAGATCATTTATGACTGCTGGAATCTGGCGGGAGGCACCGGGATGGACACAGCGCAGGATTCGAGACCGAAACCGAAGAGAAGGACCATCGTGATGGGCATCGTCATTGTTCTCATTGTGACTTTGTCCGTGGTCGCGGTTGTCTTGCTCAATGAAGCCAATGGGAGAGGACACATAAGGGATGGATTGCCCCTAACTGTCACGCATATTCCGGGCGGTGTCCAGATCACGCTCGGCTCGATGAGCAAGGAGACGCCTTGGACCGATGTGACAATACTGCTGACTGATCCAAATGGAACGGCCGCATGGTCTCCGCCGACAACCGACTTGGACAACGGAACCACCGCGAAGTGGAACAAGATCGCGACCCTACCAAACCTGGGCACGTTGAAGGTCAACATCAGCCTAGTCGACATCTCGGGCAACGGATACATCGACCAGGGCGACTACTTCAACATGACGGTGGGAACTGGTCAGGCATTCTCTTCGGCGACGACCTACCAGGTCACCATGATGTATGACCCGGAGGCCGCTACGATATGGTCGAGGAGCTTCCAGGGATAAGCGAATTCCAGATGCTGGGGGAAGCTCCCTTAAGACCCGCTGGTTCCCCGTTCATTCCTTCTTGGGAGCGCGTCAGGACAGTAAAGGCAATAGGCACCGTGACCCATCCTGGTGCGGGGTATTCGAGTGCCGGACGAAATCACAGCCGAATCGAGGATCAGACAGGAGATTGAGAGACGCAAGGACGCGTTCACCTACTTGGCGCTGGGTATTTGCATCATGGTGGTCGCGCTCATCTTCTTGGCGATCTTCGCCTGGTCAGGTGACATCCCGACGATGGCTGGATCCTTCGTGGTTGTCCTGCTCGGACTTTTCCTGTACAACAAGGGCCACCAGGGCCGAGTGCAGGTCAGGGCACTCGAATATCAGCTCTCGGCCATGGGGAAAGCTCCCGGTCAAGCATCTGCATCCGTACCACCGAGCACGAAGTTCTGCAAACACTGCGGGAAAGTAGTCGCCAAGGACTCGTCGTTCTGTGAACACTGCGGCAGAGGTCTTTGAACGGGGCCGGCCACGGCAATGACTCATCATTTCTGACATCGTAGCCGTCGTGGCCTGGCTCGATTCGGTCCACCCAGTACACTTAAGTAGACCGAATCTATTACGAATA
>CALMQK010000354.1 GCA_937872085.1 uncultured euryarchaeote | reverse complement strand
GATGTCAGAAGCGCAGTGGGGCAGGCTTAAAGAGGCTATGATTTGGAGTGATCGCCAACTCGAATTTCCCAAGAGGAAGCGACTTGAGTCCATTAAAGAGTTCACCGGCTACCATTACAGTGAAGGTGGAGCATCCAAGAGAGTTCCTGTCCCTATGCTTCAGATGGCAGTCCAGGTGTATATCAGACTGCTAGCTGCTCGTGAACCAAGGGCTCTATTTACAACGAGGGACCCGTCACTGAAATCCGTCGCTGCAAATATGCAGTTGGCGATTAACATGATTCCAGAAGAGATCGGGTTGGCTTCGACACTTCGGCGCCTCGTCATGGAAGCGCTGTTTTCTTACGGGATCGTCAAGGTGGGTCTCAACAGAGTTGGGACCGCACTCGATCACGAGTACGGCCAGACATTTGTTGACCTCGTGACGTTGGATGACTATTTTATGGATATGTCAGCCAAACATGAGGACGCAATAGACTTCGAGGGAAATAGTTACTGGATGGACTTCGAGGAATTGAAGGGATCAGATTGGATCGACAAGAAAGACAAGGACCTGCTGAAGCCCGACGAGCATACTACTATAGGTCCAGCGGGCGAGGCTCGCGCCGAGGGAATTTCTACCGACAACACGACTTCTCCATATCGAGAGCGAATATGGCTCAGGGATGTGTGGTTGCCGCGAGAGGGACTTCTCTTGACGATGGGGAATATCAGCAAGGAACTCCTGAAGGTAGTGGAGTGGACTGGTCCTAAGTGTGGGCCATACTACAAACTCGGGTACTCGGATGTTCCCGGTAATCTACTCCCGCTTCCCCCGGTTTCGCTATGGCGCGATTTGCATGAACTATCCAATACGATGTTTCGCAAACTCGGTTCGCAGGCTGAGGCAGCTAAGAGCGTGATGGGATTCCAGGGTGGTGATGACGAGTCGGCGTTGAATTTCAAGAACGCTCTTGATGGTTCCGGTATTCGCTACACTGGCGCGCCTCCCGCTGAACTGAAAACGAGTGGAGTTGATGCCAAGACATTGGCATTCTATTTGCAGTGCAAGGAACTATTCTCGTACTACTGCGGCAATCTCGATCAGCTTGGAGGTCTTGGTACTCAGACCCAAACTCTCGGTCAAGATAAGCTGCTTAATGAAGCGGCTAGTTCGCAGATGCGAGATATGTCCGACAAAACCGTGGAAGTAATACGCAAGATTTTTCGTGCGCTTGCATTCTACGAATGGAATGATCCTATCAAGCGTCGGATGTTAGAGAAGCCGATTCCTGGATTAAATACCTCTATTCAAGTGGAGTTTGGACGCGACCAAAAGCGTGGCGATTTCGATATGTATGATCTCGACATCGACATCTACTCGCTTCAGGATAATTCTCCTGGCGCTAGATTGCAGAAACTCGGTGCCATCATGGCGCAGTACGTCATTCCTCTTGGTCCAATGATCGAGCAAGGTTCGGGTACGATAAACGCCAAGAAAATCATGCAAATGGTGGCACAGTATTCCGACTTCCCGGAATTGAGTGAGGTTGTGGAGTTCATTGATACCGCTGGACCGTCAGTCCCGTCCGCCAGCAGGCCGATGAAGCCCTCTAACACAGTAAGGACTGAGCAGAGGATTGGCCAGCGGGGGATGAGCCGCCAGGGCGCGGATGCCACCCTTTCCCAGCAATTATTGGCTAGTGAGGGGGGAGAATAGGTGCTGGCCTTTTGTTCTATTGCGAACGTGACGATTGTATGATATAATATG
>CALMQK010000353.1 GCA_937872085.1 uncultured euryarchaeote | reverse complement strand
GCTTCAATCGCTGAAGGCCTACGTCCAGGGGGGGCAGAGCGTGACGAGAGAGTTCCCGGAGAAGGAGCTCCTGGAAGACATCTCAGAAGGGATCAAGAATCTCGCAGACACTGAGAACAAGCTCGAGATGTTCGAGAGCCGGATGTTCGAGATAGAGAAGCTCGCATCGGCCCCCGAAGCATCCGGCAAATTGGGGGATTTGCAGGACCGGATCGAGCGCCTCGAGAAACAACTCGAGAAGGTCTCTAACATCCTGACCATGCTCAACTCCAAGGTGGAGAACTACTTCTCGAAGACGGCTGAAAAAGAGCGCCAGGCGGACCTCGAGAAGAGGATCGAAGAACACACTACGAGGGCGCTATCGCATGATACTAAGTTAGGCAAGCTGGAGAAGGAGGCTGAAGGCCTGGTGGAAGAGCTCCGCAGGATGACCGCCAAGATCGATAAGGACATCCACGACAGCCGAAAGAGGATAGCACGGATCGAGAAGCACTTCGTCGATTTCGCGAAGCTCGTGCAAGAGTGAGAACGCGCTCCATGAAACGCATCTGTGTCCTTCCGGGAGATGGGATCGGCCCAGAGGTCGTCGAATGCGCTGTCGATGTACTGAAGCAAGCCACCGACCAGCTGGATTTCATCCATGCGGATATCGGTCAGTTGGCGAAAGAGAAGCATGGGAGCTATCTCCCCGACGAGACCTTCGACCTCATGAAGAGCTGTGACAGCTGCCTATTCGGGGCGGTCACCTCATCGGAAAGGAGCGACTACACGTCCCCTGTCCTGACATTCAGGAAGGAGCTGGACCTGTTCGCCAATGTGAGGCCGGTCAGGAGCCTCGTGTCCGTTCATGGGCGCTCCGCGATTGATGTCATCATCATCCGGGAGAACTCCGAGGGGATGTACACCCAGAGAGAGGTCTTCGATGACGAAGGGGTCACAACGCTAAGGAGAGTGACGCGGAAGGCGTCAGAGCGCATTGTGTCATTTGCGATCCGATACTCGGTCGAGAACGGCAGGAAGAGGCTCTGCTGCGTTCACAAGGCCAATGTCTTGAGGGGATCGGACGGACTCTTCCTTCAAGTGTTCAGAGATCTTATGGAACGGCAGCAAGGGCATCTGACGAAGGAGGAGCAGCTGGTAGATTCAGCGGCCCTGAAGCTCGTAAACGAACCCGATGCGTTCGACGTGATAGTCACCCTCAATCTATACGGGGACATCCTGTCCGATGTCGCCGCAGGTGTTGCCGGAGGCCTCGGCTTTGCGCCATCAGGGAACATCGGGCCCAAACATTCGGTTTTCGAGCCGAGCCATGGTTCTGCGCCTGACATCGCTGGCAAGGGGATCGCCAACCCTACTGCGACTATCCTTGCCGGGGCGATGATGCTCAGACACCTGGGGTTCAATGATGCATCCAGGGCCGTCGAGCGAGCCGTCTCGGACACCTATGCGAGCGGGCACCTAACCTATGACCTAGGCGGAAGACATGGTTCGAAGACTTTCACGGATCATGTGCTGAAGAGGATGGTCGGGAAACCGCTCGATGAATCCCATCGATGAGCTGTTGGAGGCTTCCCGTTCCAACTCTTCCCTACAACGGAATCGAAGAAAGATGGTGCGGGGGCTGAGATTTGAACTCAAGGACTCCTGCGAGACCAGACCCTCAATCTGGCGCCGTTGACCGGGCTTGGCTACCCCCGCATTGAGCGCTGGAAGCGACCATAAGCGTCTCTCGATTAAAGCCTTTCGGGGAGGCGTGTGTCAGCAATTGTCTGAGGTTTTTGGCCAAACCTACTCGCTCTCCACGGGACTGCAGATTGCGGAATCTTCCCTGAAAATGAGTTTCTGGGAAAAGCGTCCTATCACCTAAATACTTGGTTTCAATTCCATGTTTCAGATAGGACCCACGACGGCGGGATCGCTGACTCGTGCGGAAGAGGAGAGCGAGAAGATGATAGGATTTCCTAAGGGGAAAGTCGCGTTCCGGATGTTCGATGAGAACGACCTGAAATCACTACACTGGGGAACGCTGGATGTGTTGGAGAACGCTGGCATCAGGGTCATCAGCAAGGAATGCCTGAAGTTGCTGGAAGACGCGGGCTGCACGGTGGACTACAAGACGAGCGGCGCGAAGATCCCAGGCAACCTTGTCGAAGAATCGATCAAGAAGGCGAAGAAGAACATCACGCTCTGCGCAAGGAGCCCGAAGTACGATGTCGTCCTCGACGGCAGGAGGGTGTTCTGCACCACCGACGGCAACGGGGTCGCCGTCATGGATTTCGAGACCGGCAAGAGAAGGATGTCAACAAGCGCCGATCTCGCAATGGTAGGGAAGGTCGCGAACGCGCTCGACTCTGCACACATCTTCTGGCCATGCGTATCATCCCAGGACATACCCGATCATGTCAGGCACGTGGTCGACCTCAAGGTCGCACTCATGAGCATCGAGAAGCATGTCCAAGTCGAGACCACGAGCCACAAGAGGGAAGCTAGATGGCTTGTTCAGCTTGGTGCGGCGCTTGCAGGAGGAGAGAAGCAGCTCAGGAGACGGCCCATATTCTCGTCGATGCACTGCCCGTTCTCGCCACTGCAGCTGGACGGGGGTTCAACGGAGGGTGCGCTCGAGCTGGCGAGGGCCGGGGTACCGATATGTTTCTATGGAATGCCTCAGGCAGGGATAACCGGTCCTGTCACACTTGCGGGCTCCATCATCGTGAACAACGCGGAGGTGCTCGCAGGATTGACGATGGCCCAGCTCGCGGCTCCAGGCTCGCCGTTCATGTACGGCACTGGCGGAGCGGCTTTCGACATGAAGACCATGACCTGGGCGGGCGGGGGACCCGAGCGGGCGCTCATATCAGCGGGGGCGGGCGAGCTTTCGCACCACTACGGATTCCCGATCCTCTGCGGGGGCATCGTGACTTCCGCCAAGCTGCCCGGACCGCAGGCAGCCTACGAGAAGGTCACGAGCGGGATGCCACAGTTCTACGCTGGATGCGACATGATCGCCGGGCTCGGATTGCTCGACGACGTGACGATGCTGTCCTATGAGCAGATGGTCATAGACGATGAGATGGCTCGGATCATGGCGCGCCTTGCTTTCGGGGTCACCGTGGATGACGACCATCTCGCAGTCGACATCATCAAGAAGGTCGGACCAGGAGGAAGCTTCTTGTCCGAGAGGCACACGTTACAATGGCTGAACAAAGAGCATTTCAAGCCGGATATCACGGACAGGAGAACAGGCGAGGCCTGGGAAGCGGACGGGAAGAAGTCCGTGGTCGACAGAGCCAGAGAGAAGGCGGCCAAGATCATGAAGGAACACGTGGTCGCGCCCGTGCCGCAGGAAATCGCACGCGAGTTCGACAACATAGTCAAGAATGCTGACAAGGACATCCTAGCGCACGGCCTGAACTGAACCACAGGTGGAACTTGATCCCACTCGAGCTAATGCGTGAATATGAGAAGCAGATGAGACCCCTGAAGATCGGGGAAACCCCACTCGTCAGAGCGCAGAAGCTGGAAAAGAGGCTCGGGATACGGAGACTGCATCTCAAGCTCGAGGGGGAGAACCCTTCCGGGACGCACAAGGACAGGGCGGCCTTGATACACTGTCTTGACGCCAGGATGAAGGGGTTCTCAACCCTCACGGCAGTTAGTTGCGGGAACTATGGGGCTGCTCTAGCATACGTCGCCGACAAGCTCGACATGGCGGCGAAGGTCTACATCCCGAGTGGGTTCGCAGCTCCAAGAAGAGGCGACATCCAGGCCATGGGCGGGGAGGTGGTCTCCGTAGACGGGGACTACGAGGCCGCACTTAGGAAGTCGGCCGCGGACGCAGTCGAGAAGCACTGGTACGATGCCAACCCCGGCGGGGGCAACAAGGAGCTGTGCAGCTTCGCCTATGCATTCATCGCGAAGGAGATCGCCCAATCCCTGGGGCGCTCGCCCGACTGGGTATCCGTGCCAGTGGGGAACGGGGCGGTCATGTCTGGCATCTGGCAAGGGTTCAGGGGAATGAGCATGAAACCGAAGATGCTAGGCTGCTCGAACAACAACTCTGCGGTCTACGGCATCGTTTGCGGAGCCAAGGTGAGAATGGACGTTCCAGGCTATCACGAGACCGAGCTGAACGAGCCTCTGTGCGGCAACTTCCTGACAGACGGGGAGGAGGCGATAGCCGCGATTACCGAATCGAACGGATCCGCGATGGAAGTCCCTGATGAGGATTTGCTGAAGGCGGCCGCGTTGATAGCGCAGGAGGAAGGATTGGACATCCTGCCTGCCTCCGCTGGCGCCGTATGGGGGATCTCGAAGCTCAATTCCAAGAACCATTTGTTCGTCGCGGTGCTGACTGGAAGGGGCCACCCCGAAAGCACAAGATGATGTACAGATATGCGCAAGCCGACCTATCCAGCTCCTCCCAGCCAAGTTTTTAATATGCGCTGGTCCATTGCGAGGACCGATGCGCAAGTCTGCTGGACAAGGCGATTCGGTACCTATTCTCGTCGTGCTAGGGGTCCTTATCGACCTGCAGGACTTGCGCCCGTAATGGACATGGAACCTCTGGGGGCATGTCCGTGCGGGCGAAATGAGGAGTGAGTAGAGGATGAAAGGTGCCAGGGCCGCTGTGGAGTTGCTTGAAGAGCAGAACGTCAAGGTGATGTTCGGCATTCCAGGCGGAGTCCTGCTTCAGTTCTACGATGAGATCGTGCAGTCGAACATCAGGCACATACTCGTCAGGCACGAGCAGTGCGCAGGGCACATGGCCGACGGATTTGCTCGAGTTTCAAAGAAACCCGGAGTATGCATGGCCACATCAGGACCTGGTGCCACAAACCTCGTGACAGGGGTCGCGACGGCGTTCATGGATTCGTCTCCGATGGTCGCCATCACCGGTCAGGTGGCGACGAACCTGCTCGGGAACGACGCGTTCCAGGAAGCAGATGCTTTCAGCCTCATGATGCCGGTGACGAAGCACAATTTCCGCGTGACGGACCCGAAGGTCTTCCCAGAGACGATCAAGAAAGCCTTCCTGATCGCCACCACCGGAAGGTACGGTCCAGTCCACATAGACATCCCGGTCGACATATTCAATGCGGACATCACCGACGAGCAGATGAGGAAGGAGGTCAGGGTACCGAAGCCCAAGCGGAACCTCGCGGGGCTATTGGATTCCCTGAAGCTCCTTGAGAATGCCGAGAGGCCGACGATAATGGTCGGCGGTGGGGTCGCATGGTCGCAGGCGGGACCGGAGATCATGCGTCTCGCGGAGCTGCTGATGGCGCCCGTCGTGACGACCCTGATGGCAAAGGGCTCGGTGCCCGAGAACCATCCGCTGGTGCTCGGAGTCTGTGGAATGCACGGCAGACAGGTGGCCAACTACGCGCTCAACAACTGCGACGTCCTCCTGGCGATAGGTACCCGGTTCAGCGATCGCGTGACCGGGAAGCTGAGCGAGTTCGGGAACAAGACCAAAGTGGTCCATGTCGACATCGATTCGTCAGAGATCGGGAAGAACGTCAAGGGCAGGGTAGGACTAGTGGGAGATGCATGGACAGTGGTGCATGCTCTCATAGCCGGGCTACAGAACAGGAAGAAAGCCTCAACATGGAAACAGAGGATACTCGAGCTCAACAAACAGTGCACCTGCGACTATGATCTCACATCAGAGCCACTGAAGCCGCAGAAGGTCATCTACGAACTCTCAAAACATCTGCCTGAAGATGCGATCATCACGACTGAGGTGGGCCAGAACCAGATGTGGGCCCTCCACTTCTTCAAGTGCTACGGGAAGCGCCAATTCATCACATCAGGAGGGCTGGGAACCATGGGCTTCGGGTTCCCTGC
>CALMQK010000352.1 GCA_937872085.1 uncultured euryarchaeote | reverse complement strand
TCGTCGCGCAGCATCAGCTGCGCCACGTTGGCCTGCGGCACGCTCACGCCATGCGTGCCGTCGAGGCCGCGCGCGGCGCAGACGTCGAAGAAGCCCTCGATCTTCTCGTTCACGCCGCCGATCGGCTGCACGTCGCCGAACTGGTTCACCGAACCGGTCACGGCGACGCTCTGGGAGATGGGCTTGCCTGACAGGGCTGACAAGATGGCGTAGAGCTCCGTACTGGAGGCGCTGTCGCCGTCCACGCCGGAGTAGCTCTGCTCGAAGGTGAGCTTCGCCGTGAGGCTGAGCGGCTTCTCCCTGGCGTAGTTGTCGTTGAGATAACCGCCGATGATCACTACGCCCTTGGTGTGAGTTGGGCCGCTCATCTGGGCTTCCCTCTCGACATTCACTATCCCTTCCTTGCCGACCCCGGTGGATGCGGTGATCTTCGAAGGCATTCCGAACTCGTAGTCGCCCATGGCCAGTACCGAGAGGCCGTTCACTTGGCCGACCTTCGCCCCCTCGGTCTCTATCAGGAGGACCTTCTTCTTCACCATCTCCTGGAGCTTCATTTGGATCATGTTGGAGCGGTAGATCTTCTCCTCCAGCGCTTTGTTGATGTGCACTCTCGTTATGACCTTTGCCTTGCTCTCCATTGCGTAGAAGTTCGCTTCGCGGATGACATTCGCCACCTCGGCGAAGAGTGTAGCCATCTTGTTCTTGTCCTCCACCATCCTAGAGCTGTGCTCGATAACGGCCGAAAGTCCAGTCGGATCCAGGTGGAGGAGCTTCTCTTTGGCGCATAGCGTGCAGACGAAGTTCCCGTAGAGCTGGATGTTCTCCTCGTTCCTTTCCATAGAGGTGTCGAAATCCGCCTTGACCTTGAAGAGCTCGCGGAAGTCCTTGTCCATAGAGTACAGTATCTCGTACGCCTCGGGATCGCCGACGAGCACCACCTTCGCATTGAACGGGATAGGTTGCGGCCGGAGCGACTTGGTGACCATGTAGCCAAAGCGTGCCGCTGGCTCTTCGATCTCCAACTTCTCGTTCGAGAGGGTCTGCTTGAGGCTTGGCCATGTGAGCGGGTCCGCGAAAAGGTTTTCCACTGGAATGACCAAGAAACCGCCGTTGGCCTTGTGCGCCACACCGCCCCGTATCATGGTGTAGTCGGTGAACAGCGCACCGAACCTCGCCTCCTTCTCAGCCGCCCCGAAGACGCGGGTGTATGACGGGTTCATCTCGATCTCGACGGGTGCCCCTTTGAGCTTCGAGTTGTCTACGATCACGTTGACTGCGTAGTTGTGCTTGGGTCCGTCCGTCGGGATCACCATGCCCATCGGTCCCGGCTGGGGTTGTTCCCCTTGAACGATAGTCGGCACATTATCCAGTATGTCGTCCTCGACGTGCTTGATGTATTCGAGAACCTCCGGGAATCCTCCAAAAACCTGCCTGATGCCGGACAGCCGAGGCTCCAGGACGTAGGTCGCGACCTCCCGGTTCAACTTGACTAGCTTCTCCTCCGCCTCCTTGTCCAGGTTCCTGAGCTTTATCAGGGATTCCTGGACACTGCCCTGGAGTGCTTCTCTTCGAGTTTCGATATCCTTCCGCACATCAGGGGCGAGCTGGGCAAGCTCCTCCTCACTCACGGGCTTCCCTTCTATCACGGGCACGAGCAAGAGCCCGATCGGCGACTGGACGATCTGGAATCCCGCGTCCGCCGTCAGCTTGTTGAGGCTGTCTACGAACACCTTTCTCTCAGAATCGATGCTCCTCAGCGTTGCGCTTCTCCTTTGTGCGTATTCGTTGCTCTCGAAGGCCTCCCTGAGGGAGGCGGCGATGCCAGCCACGAACTTGTCCATCTCCGTCTCCAGTTCGACGCCCTTCCCGGCAGGAAGACGGAGCGCGTTCGGCTCTGTGGGATCATGGAAGTTGTTCACGTAGACCCAGTCATCAGGAACCGGCATCTCCTTCGCCATATCGCGGATGAAGTTCTCCACCGTTGTCTTTCGCCCTGTGCCTGGCATGCCGGACGTGTAGATGTTGAAGCCCTTGCTCTTGATGCTAAGCCCGAATCGCAACGCCTTGACGGCCCTGCCCTGACCGATGATCTCCGTCAATGGCGGCAGCTCTGCAGAAGACCTGCATTCGAACGCGACCTTAGGACAGCTGTTTCTGGCATCCTTGTAACTAAGCTCCCGAATCATTACCCCGCCACCTTTAACCGGCTGGTTATGACGGGTACTCGGAGATAAGCCCTGC
>CALMQK010000351.1 GCA_937872085.1 uncultured euryarchaeote | reverse complement strand
ACTGTCGCGCCGATCGCGGCCGTCAATTCCCAGTCTGTTCAGAAAGAGGAAGTTCTTGTTGCCACACTCGCAAGCAACAAACAACATCTGGTCAAGCGTTGCATCTTGCGCCGCGGGCAAAGAACGGGCAATCCTTTCGAGCTCCGCGCCTTCACCAGACTCACATTCAGACCGCCATTCAGGACCATAGGTGATTACTGCATTGAACAGCTGAGCGTATGCTACTCTGATCATGCTTACAAAGTCACTTCTTGTCACGATGCGCCTATCGCTTCCTTCTCCTTCTGGCGCAGGCCTGATCTTCTCCTCATCCATAGATGCCATCCCTTCAGATTCTGCGGTCGCGCAATCCGCGTTTGAACAAGAGGGGGTTATTCTTAGTCATGCCTCTCGCTCCTCAAACCTTCTCTTCCCGAGCCTCCTGATCCTCTTTATGGCTCCGTGAGGGATCTGCTCGATCCACGTCCCATCAGAGCAGGGGTCGAGACAGAACTCGCTAGCGATCGTAATGTAGCCAGGTCCGTTCCGCAATACCACGCCGTATGCCAGAGTCGGCCAGGGATCTTCGAGCTCCTCAAGCTCATCCCGCGTGAGATGATCTGTCGAGTGTGTATCGAGCCATTCTATCTCGACTATATCCCCCGTCTGGAGATTCGTTCTGCTTTTGCTGGACATACCTCTCCGATCGCATCAATCAGCTGTTATTCCCATGAACTGGACTCGAAACGGTCTCTGGACCGTTAAGACGGTCAGTGATCCACAACGGTCATCCTCAGGGTCATGGAATCCGTTCGGGAGTTAATAAACATAACGCAAGTGCGTTAATTATATCAATAAAGTTGGTAATACTAATGATGCCAGTATCGTGTACTACCATATGGTAGTCCATGGGCATTCTTACACCCCGCGAGAAGGATATCCTCGAATATCTGCGTCTGGGCAAGAGCGTGAAGGAGATCGGCAGGCTCGAAGGAACGCCGATCACGAGCATCTCAAGGTCGATCACCAGCGTGAGGCGGAAGGCGCAGGACATCCAGGAGGACGTCCAGTTCTTCTGCGAGATCGGCTATGCCTCGATCGAGAAGGGGCGCCTGAAGTTTCTTACCCCTAATAGGGATCCGAAGGCCTTGTCAAAGAAGCGAGAGTGACTAGATCTCTCAGGGCTCTCGCAGAGGCTGGTGAAGAGCACCCTCGAAGAGCTAGAAGAATAGAAGTCATTGCATGAACTTGCTGGTCCGAGGAAGATGGAAAAGAAGTGCAGATCGTGCGGCGCTAGTACGGAATTTCGCGACCGCGCCCTATTCAGCCTTGATGGAGTTATCATGCCCGCTGAGGCTAGACTTTGCCCACGATGTGACCTCGTGAGCATATTCGTCGTCGAAAACCTTGACGATGACGGGTCACCATCTGCAGATTTGCCGGCCTTCTGCGCCAATCACCTGAGCGTCGAGAAGCATGGAGGATTTCTAGAGGTGAGGTGCCCCAGATGCGGAGCGAGCATGTTCTTCGTCCAGCACTTGGATGTCAGCTTCAGGGGAGCTGATATCCTTGCTGAGTCATGGGTTTGCGAATGTGGAACAACACTAGATGTCGCGAAGGACCCTGATATCGCTTGATCCCCATCGAAGAACCCGATTAATCAATTCAAATGCTGTTCTATGCAGTCCGTTGGATTTGAGTTGAGAATACTGGCCCA
>CALMQK010000350.1 GCA_937872085.1 uncultured euryarchaeote | reverse complement strand
CTCGCCCACGGCATCGAGGAGCATGAGAAGCTCGGCAAGTCCCTGTGGAAGATCGAGGCGACGGAGAAGACCGCTCGCGCCACCGAGAAGCTGGTCTTCTGGTGGGCCATCGTCGCGACGCTCTTCGCCATGATAGGCCTGGAGCTCCTCCCCATCAAGGAATCGATGACACTGAGCCAGATACTCGGGGTCGTTGCGCTCATATGGGTGCTGGCGGCGTCCTACTTCCTCTACAAATCCTCCAAATCCACCATGGACAGCAACACCGTCGAGTATGAACGGATAATCCTCATATTCG
Source organism: uncultured euryarchaeote (assembly GCA_937872085.1). Lineage (GTDB taxonomy): Archaea > Thermoplasmatota > Thermoplasmata > UBA10834 > UBA10834 > COMBO-56-21. The sequence goes on along the minus strand of CALMQK010000350.1, from coordinate 5,582 downwards.
GCATCGTGGCCGCGCTCGTGGCGGTGAACGCCGTCGCGTTCACTGCGACCAATGTGAGGCTCGCGCAGACGATCGAGGCAATGGCCGTCGTCTGGCTAGTAGGAGCATCGTTCTTTCTCTACAGGACGATGAGGTCCACCGGCGTCATCGACGCCCTGAGGAAGGAATACAGGGTCCGAGGGGAGATAGAGTACATCGACATGGACAAGGCGAAGGCGTTCAAGTCGGAGAAGTACGGGCTCTCGGGAAGGCCGGACTACATCATCAAGCTGGACGCAGGGCTCATACCCGTCGAGGAGAAGAAGGGCAGGACCCCGAGGGGACCGCTCTTCTCGCACATACTCCAGGTCGCGGCGTATTGCTTGCTCATCGAAGAGGTCGAGGGAAAGGCCCCACCCTATGGTATCCTGAAGTACCCGGAGCACGAGCACGAGATCGAGTTCAACGACGACCTCAGGGCCGTCGTGCTCGAGAAGCTCAGGGAGATGAGGAGGATACTGGTCACCGAAGACTGCCATCGGAACCACGATAGGCCGGGAAAGTGCGCCTCGTGCTCCAGAAGGGAAGTGTGCCCCGAAAAGCTGGCTTGAGCGTACTCACTCGACGGTCACGGTCTTCGCGATGTTCTTCGGCTTGTCGATCGGACATCCCCTCGCCTTTGCGAGATAATACGCCCAGAGCTGCAACGCGACGATGACGGGCACGGGTGAGAACACGGGAGGGATCTCCCTGACCCAGATGACGTCGTCCACGTACCTCGCCAGCTCCGTGTCGCCCTCGTAACCTATCGCGATGACCGGGCTGCCCCTGGCGGACACCTCGCTGATGTTCCCGAGCATCTTCTCGTAGGTGCGGTCCTTGACGGCTATGGCCACCACGGGCGAATCCTTGGACAGAAGTGCCAGCGGTCCATGCTTGAGCTCCCCCGCGGGGAAACCCTCGCCGTGGATATAGGCAATCTCCTTCGTCTTGAGAGCGCCCTCGAGCGCGATCGGATAGTTGATGCTCCTGCCGATGAAGAACATGTCCCTAGCTTTGGCATACTTGCTCGCGAGCGCCTCGATCACCTCCGCCTGGTTCAGCACGTCCTGGACCGCCCTGGGGAGGTTCCTGAGCGAGCCGATCATGGAGCGCCTTGCCTGCGCCGTGAGGGACTTGTTCTGGATGCCCAGCTCCATCGCTAGCAGGTAAAGAGCGACGAGCTGAGTGACGAAGGTCTTCGTCGCCGCAACTCCGATCTCCGGCCCGGCTCGGGTGTAGATGACGTGGTCGACCTCGCGCGTGATCGCGGACCCGACCACGTTCGCGATCCCGATGGTCTTGTTCCCCCGCTTCTTCGCCTCGCGAGCGGCTCCGAGCGTGTCCGCGGTCTCGCCGCTCTGGGTGATGAGCACGACCAAGGGGTTCTCCCTGGGAGCCGAGGAGTACCTGTACTCTGATGATATCTGGACGGTGACCGGGATCTTCGCGAGCTCCTCGATGATGTACTTCCCCACGAGGCCCGCATAGTAGCTCGTCCCGCAGGCGACGATCTTCACGCTCGAGAAGATGTTGCCCGCGAAGAAAGGCTCCACGTCCACGGACTCGACCCTACCCAGGAGGGAATCGTGGATGGCCTCGGGCTGCTCGAAGATCTCCTTCAGCATGAAGTGCGGGTATCCTCCCTTCTCGGCGTCCTCGAGGTTCCATGTGATCTTCTGCGGCTCCCTGGTGACGAGCTCCCCTTTCTCGTTCTTGATGGTGACCGAGTCCTTCGATACACGGACGACCTCTCCGTCGTGGATGTAGACCATCCTGTTGGTGTACTTCAGCAGGGCCGTGAGGTCGCTCGCGATGAAGTTCTCGCCATCGCCCAGCCCGACGACGAGCGGGCTCTCGCGCCTCGTCGCAACTATGTCCCCACTTCCCTCGCTCACCACTGCGAAAGCATATGTCCCGTCGACCCGCTTCAGCGCATTGAAGACCGCATCCATCAGGTCGCCCTTGAACTCGGCCTCGACCAGGTGCGCGAACACCTCGGTGTCGGTTTCCGATGTGAACTTGTGCCCGTCGTTTACCAGCGACTCCCGGACGTCCATGAAGTTGCTGATGATGCCGTTGTGGACTATCGCCAGCTTGCCCGTGCAATCGGAGAAGGGGTGCGCGTTCTCGGTCGTCGGCTTGCCTTGGGTCGCCCACCTCGTGTGCGCGATCCCGACCGTGCCCTTCATCGCGGGCATGCTGGCCTCGAGGACCGCGATCTCCCCCTTGGACTTGAAGACCTCAAGACCGTCCCCGACAATGGCGAGGCCCGCGGAATCGTACCCGCGGTACTCCAGCCGCTTCAGGCAGTCGAGCAGGATGGGCTGCGCGTTCCGCCGTCCAGCGTAACCAACTATGCCACACATCCGAGAAACACCCTATGTCACCAGGGACCTGTTCGGCAGGTTCCGCGTAATCTTCGCTCCGCTGGATATCTTGCACCCCGCGCCGATTATCGTCCCGGGCTCGATGCCGACGCCCGCCCCGAAGGTGCTGTCCTCCCCGAGGATCGAGCCTATGTGAGGCACCTTGAAGAACTCGTCCGCGATGTTCACGTACGCCTCCGACCCGGCCCCCATCATGTGGCTCTGGGACTTCACGCCGTACCCGAGCACGCAGTGAGAGAGATAGGAATGCGGACCGATGCTGCAGTTGCTCATCAGGATGCTGTTCTTGATCATCGTGTACGGCTCGATGGTCACGCTGTTCCCTATGCTCGTGCTCGGGAAGATGGTGACGTTCGGGCCGATCTCGCACCCGTCACCTATCAGCACCGGACCGTAGATCGTCGTCCCGGCACGGATGATCGTCTCATCCCCGATCCCGACCGGTCCCGACAGCATGACCTGGGGCTCGATCTTCCCCGCGGTCCCGGCGCCGAGGTTCTCCAGCGCGGCCGCGTTCAGCTCCAACAGGTCCCACGGGTAGACGGCATCGATCCAGAGCCCGTCCGAGAACACCGGGCTCAACGGTTGAGTCCCGAGGCTCGCCTGGACGGCGTTGCTGAGCCCGTACTCGCCGGATGACATGCACTGGTCGATGAACGGGAATATCCTGTCGCTCAGGCAGTACATCCCGGTCAGGATGATGTTCGAGATCATCTCCTGGGGCTTCTCGTACACGGCCTTGATCGCGCCCTTCTCGAGCGTCACCACACCGTACTTCGAAGGGTTATCGCTCTCGACCACGAGCGCGCTCGGACAGGAACCTGCGCGCAGGAGGTCGCCAATCGCCTTCCTGTCCACGATGTTGTCCCCGGAGAGCACCATGAACTCTCCGGACAGACGGTCCTTCGCGCACGACAGGGCGTGCCCGTTCCCCAGCTGCTTCTCCTGGACAACGTACTCGATCTTCGCGCCGAACTTCTTGCCGTCCTCGAAGTGCGACATGATCCGCTCCTTCCTGTAACCGACGACCATGACGATGTCGCTCACGTCGTTCTTCACGAGCGCGTCGACGACGTACTCCAGGATGGGGCGGTTCGCGACAGGTATCATCACCTTCGGCTCGGAGACGGTCAGCGGCCGTAGCCTCATGCCCTCCCCTGCAGCCAGAATAACTGCTTTCATCAGAACTCACCGGCGGAAAAGCTAGACGATTCACGCGACTTTAAGCTTTTGCACTTGCCCGACTACTCTTCCTCTTCCCCTTCCTCGTTGATCGAGCCGTAGATCGACCGGTCACGGGCCTGGACCTTCGAGAGCGTCGCCTCCTCGAAGACATTGCACTCGCACCGTATCCGGGTGATGAGGTCCTTCTTGATGCAATAACCGACGCCTGGCCCAGCGCCCTCCTCTGGCCTGGGGTCCCAGCTGAGACACACGGGACATAGCAGCCTCTGGCCTTTTCCGCCACGGCAGGATGGATCGTAAGACACGGCCTGGTATGAGTCGTCCGAGATATATCAGAATTTCCATGGGACGGCGCGAACGGCCTTGGGAGCCAACGTAGCTTAACTGCAATGCTGGCTGCTATCTGGCTCCTCGTCCCCTCGGCAGCCGGATAACATGCCAGAAAGGGGAACTAGAGGCGCTTACAGGAAGGAGGACAGGGTGCAGCTTCCGGCGGAGCTGCAGAAGGAGCTAGTCGAGAAGGCGGCCTCGAAGTACGGCAACTGCCAGGAGCTGGCAAAGCACCTGAACATACCGAAGTCGTCCGTGCATTACTACCGAATCGGCCGGCTTACGATGCCTGTGTCGGTCATGGAAAGGATGCTCGAGATTGCGGGGGACCAGGATCTCAAGGAAAGGATTGCCGGCCGAGGGATAACAAAGGATCGGACATGGGCGAACGAATACGCAGTGAGCATCTATCGCGAGATGTGTCGGGACAATGTGCGTCTGCCGACCCGGGAGGAGCTCGAGATAGACAAAGAGCTTCGGAGAAAGGCTGCGGCCGTTATCAGTTACGTCCTCGCGGAAGGTTCCGTGTGGCTGCAAAAGGAAGAGTGGGGAGAATGTGCAGTCAACATTACTTTCGCCCTCCACGAAACAGACCTGTATGAGCATTTCAGATCGCTATGCAAAGATGTGTTCCTCTACGACATCGGTCCGCCGCAGAAACCTGGGAACGGGGCTGCTGCAATCAGAGGATTCATCTACTCGCGCTTCGTGGCCGAATGGCTCATAGAAAACGGAGTATTGCCAGGGGAAAAATCCGCCAGGGAGCTTCATCTGCCAAGTTGGGTCATGAACTCAAGCGATAACCTGACCTGGATTGCCGCACTCCAACCTTGGTGTGATGGAGAGGGATGTGCCCACGGCTCTCAATCTCCACTGAGAATCTCATTCTCGATCGCGCAGTCCAGACACACCACACTGGACCTAATGACTCTGCCATGCCCTCAGACAGCAAACAGCCCAAGGAAGATAACACATAGCAAACTCAAGCTTGCTTCAATCTACGGGTTCTCCCTCTACGATTACTGTTACTCGTCCTTCGGGAGCGAGGTCTTGGAGGACGTGGAGACTCTGTTCAACAGACTGGACATATTGCCAATCCGCGAGATTGTTGCATTGAATCTGAAAGATGATGGATTCTGGAGCTGTCACTGGCATCTAAGATTCCGCGCGCGGGATGCGAGAAAGTTGGTCCGCATGGCATTAGTCGTTCAGGAAAGAAAGGTGGCCGCTCTGGAGTCTGGCATGATATAATACACATATTATTATATAAATCGCTTAATTAGCGGGGGCTAGATTTGAACTAGCGATCTTCAGGTTATGAGCCTGATGGGATTTCCAAGCTACCCCACCCCGCTGATTGCGCTCTAACGTGAACGGTGTAGTTAAAAGTATCCGTGCCGCAGAACGGGAGATTGTGATCAGAAGAATTTCCTGAGCGTGAGCATGTCCTCGAGCGACGCCTTCACGTGTATCTTTCGCATGGCGATGGCCTTCATCGGTCTCAGCTCCCCGCTGTAGAGCTGCTTGACAACGCTGGCGTCACAGATGACCCTGATGTCCGGCTTCTCGACCTGTCCCTTCTGGAGCTCGCTCACCCGCTGGTTCTCGAGTACGAAGTGGAAGAACTCGCCCGTGTCGGTGATCTCGAACTGTATGACC
>CALMQK010000349.1 GCA_937872085.1 uncultured euryarchaeote | reverse complement strand
TGTGAGCCAGTACAGAAGGGTGACGGATAGATGATCGAGAAGCGAGGCATCAGACAGGCATATTCGACCGGTCCTTACAACAAGTTCAACGACGAGGAGCAATGGATCAGGATAAGCCAGGGATGCCCCAATCATTGCCCGTTCTGCTATGAACCTCCAGAGCTGGAATGGTTCGGAGTGCCAGAGATTGTCAGGAACGATGTTCACATAATGGATATGAATCTTCTCTCTCAGCCTGAAGGACCGCAGACTATCAGAAACCTTAGAGCCATCCGAGTCAACGGTCAGGTGGTTCGCTATACGCTTGTCTGTGGCATCGACTACCGCTTCCTGACAGACAAGATAGCCAACGACCTCAAGATTTCACGATTCTACAATGTCCGAGTGGCCTGGGACTGGACCTACGACGACCAGTTCAAGATAGCCAACGCTGTCAGGAAACTCAAGAACGCCGGCTACACCAACAAGGACATTCAAATCTTCATGCTCTGCAACTGGGAGATACCCTTCTCGGAGTGCGTCAAGAAACTCAACCTCTGCAAGTACTGGGGGGTTCAGGTAATGGATTGCTATTTCGATGGGCAGACTTCCCCCGACATAGACCCCATCGGCTGGACTCCTTTTCAGATCAAGACCTTCAGGCACGAGGTCCGCAAACATAATCAGTTCGCCAACTTCGGGATAGACCCAGAGCTCAAACCTCAAACTCAAGAGATGATCGATTGAGACGGATGAAGGGGCATACGGTAGGGAGTAGGGCATGATACGGCAGGAGATCAGGCACACGCGGGACACTCGGGGTAGGGGGGAGGGGGTATCTCGCGGCACAGCCAGCACCGCGCACAGCGGGACTGTCCCTATGTCCCGACGAAAGGTGTCGGCCCAGGTCCACACCCTCCAAGCTCTTTGTAGCCTCTGCAACGAATCTTCGGACAAGTCGGGCTTCAATCTCGATACCATAGCCAGTCAACCTGTTTTGAGGTCCAGAAACATCCCCAAGAACAGCATCAGTCACGCTCTAAAACGGTTCCTAGACCTGCATATATTGTCCTCTCCCGGGACGGACGGAGATGGAAAAAAGCTCTACAGAGTCAAGAATCTCGAATGGGCGATAGCTTACATCGCGGGCGACCCAGACAAGCCTTGGACCCCCCTAACCCCCACCCCTC
>CALMQK010000348.1 GCA_937872085.1 uncultured euryarchaeote | reverse complement strand
TCGCCTTCACCGTGTATCGTCTTCTGCGGTGCAGTTCGTTCTCGGAGACCTGCATCGCCTCCTTGGAGAGGGCGTCCTCGATCTGCTTCAGAGAGTAGAACCTGGACGCGAACGAGGGAGCGGTGGACGACTCCTTGCAGGCCTCGAGTTCTATCAACTGTAGAACAGCACCTGATTTCGCGCAGAAATCCATCATCGCTCGCACCTCCATGTCATTCTCCCCTCTGAAGACGACCATGTTGACCTTGACGGGATTCAACCCGGCCCTCACAGCCGTTTGGATGCCTTCGTTGACATGTTCCGAGAGGTCTGCCCCGCACAGCCGATCGAAACGTTGCTGATCGAGAGTGTGGAGACTGACATTCACGCGGCTCAATCCAGCTTGTTTGAGAGGGATCGCCAGCCGGGCAAGCCCCGTGCCGTTGGTCGTGAGCGAGACCTCCTTGACCAAGGGCGAGATCCTAGAGATAATGTCCAGGATGTCCTCTCTCAACAGCGGCTCCCCACCGGTGATCTTGACTTTGCGGACCCCCAGGGAGACAGCAATTCTGACCATCCGCTCCATCTCCAACGGAGACATCTCCGCCAATGATGGCCCCTGGCCCTCCCCGTGGCAATGGCTGCACGTGAAATTGCATCTCTGCGTGACCGACAATCGAAGGCTCTTGACCTCCCGGCCATAGGGGTCCTTCGCACAAGTGATCATAGCTAGCTCCGCTTCCGACATGCTCAACTGAGCATATTGCCAGACCCATATAAGAATTGCTCCTCAAGAGAGAAGAAAGCCAGGATGCTGGATGAATCTCGGAGGGTTCAGAGATGATTGCGGGGGCCGGCCTCCCGCGACAGCTACAACTATGTAGATCCTTCTCGATTCGAAGGAACAGCGAGGTGTCTGAATGGTCGTCAGCAAGAGCAAGATCAAAGCCTCCGCCAAGAACATCACAAGGACATGCAATCTGAGCAAGGGCGATGGAGTGGTGGTGATTGGAGGAGCGCATGCGCTGCGATTTCTCGAGGAGATAGCAATATCGTGCTACAAGTTGGGCGCTGTTCCATCCATCCTGATCACCTCTGACCGATACATGAAGCGAGTCTTCAAAGAGATCCCCGCATCCACTCTGGCTACGGTTCCAAAGCAATTGGTTGGCATGCTGAAAGCGGCGGACATGCTCATAATGGTCGAGGAACTCGAAGACCCGAGCATCGCGGAATCCTTTCCGAGGGCGAAACTGAAGGCGAGGCAGCAGAGCCAGCTCCCTCTTCAATCACTCCTTTCGGACCCCAAGACGGGGAAGAAATGGCTCTATGCCGGCTGGCCGACCCCGGAGGCCGCGAAGAGATATGGCATCGGATATAGGGAGTACGAAGAAATCGTGATCGGGGGTATGACTGTCTCCCCCGACTATCTGATGAAAACAGGCATGAAGCTCGAGAAGAAGTTGCGCGGAGCAACCTGGGCTCATGTCTGGGACGCCAAAGGAACGGACTTCAGGGTCAACATAGAGGGCAGGCTCAGGAATGTCGACGACGGCATTATCAGCCAGAAGGACTACGACATAGGGGACCGGGGAGCCAATCTCCCCGCCGGTGAGCTCTTCATCGCCCCACATGAGACGATGGGCAGCGGGACCATCTTCTGCCCCATCACTCGCGACCATATGTCGGACAGGTTAGTAGAGGATGTCCTCCTCGAATTCAAAGACGGGATGCTCCTTCTGGACAAGGTGACCGCAAGGAAGAACGCGGATGCACTGGTTTCGAGCTTCAAAGAATGCGAAGCAGTCGACAGGACGGAGCACAAGGTGGTGCGGACGAGATTCCTCAGCGAGCTTGGTATCGGCTTCAATCCAAGGATCAAGAAGTCAATCGGCTACATCCTGACTGATGAGAAGGTGACGGGGACGGTCCATTTGGCCTTTGGCAACAACATGGGGTATGGCGGGACCTCGAAGTCGGTCATGCACTGGGACTTCGTCACCGCACCCGGAGTCAGCATGGACGCCGAGCGAAAGAACGGGGAGATCATCGAGATCATGCGGAAAGGCAAGTTCGTCTAGAGAACTCACGTCACGAGCTTCTTGCCGGCTTCGCGCGCCCGCTGTACGATCGGTCTCCTCTTCTCGGCAATGTCGGGGGCGTCCGTATTTGCGAGGAGTATCTCGCCCGCATAGCTGTAGTCAAGGGCGATGAAGAGCGCCTTGACGCAATGGATCGCCGGGTTGAACACCTCCGGCTTCGGCGAACCCGCGGTGGACACGAACAACCCTCTTGGATGCCTCCTGCCCTCATAGGGTCTGCGATCCAGGACAAACCGTTCTATCCAGAAGCACTGGCACCTGTCGATCATGGCCTTCAGTTGCGCGCTCACTCCCATGAAGAATATCGGGGATGCCAGCACCAAGGCGTCCACCTCGCGGATCTTCTTGTATATCACGCGCATGTCGTCTGTCGTGTGCGCGCACGTGCCCGTTGTATCGCACTTCCGGCACCCGTCGCACGGGTCGATCCTAAGATTCCCGACATCGATCCGCTCGACCTGCGCTCCTGCCTCGTGGGCTCCCTCCAGGACCGCATCCAGAAGGACGGCCGTGTTGCCATCCGTGCATGGGCTCCCCAGGATCCCCAGGACCTTCTTAGACATGTTCGAATGTGAAAACCGCAACTGGTTATTTGTAGTTGCGTGCTGAGGACATCGTAAGCTTAATTCAGGCGTTGCCGATACCTCCTCGGTTTGGTGGACTTGATAGAGCAAAGATTCGTTGGAAAGGGCGTAATCGTGACTGGGGGCGCCTCGGGGATTGGCAAGGCTACAGCCGAGCGGTTCCTGGCCGAAGGTGCCAAAGTGGCAATAATAGACATCTCCGAGAAGAACGGGAAGTCTGCGCTCGCAGAGCTCCGTGGGAAAGGGTACGAACCTATCCTAGTTATGGGTGACGTCACCGACTCGAAGGATGTCAAACGCATGGTCAGCAAGGCGCGGTCCGCCCTTGGCTCGATCGACGTGCTCTTCAACAATGCGGGGATTCTTGTCGAGGGCACGATCGAAGAAGTCTCGGAGAAGGACTGGGACCGCATAATCGCAGTGAATGTCAAAGGCGTGTTCCTGATGTCGAAGGCGGTCATTCCTATCATGCTCAAGCAGAAGAAGGGAGCAATCGTGAACAACGCCTCCTGCAGCGGCCTAGTGGGCGACAGAGGCGCAATCGCATACAATACCTCCAAGGGAGCTGTTGTCCTCATGACCAAATGCATGGCCCTTGACTATGCCATGAAGAACATACGCGTGAACTGCGTCTGCCCTGGGGAGATAGACACGCCCATGTTTAGGCAGGAAGCGAAGACGCGTGGCCTCCCAGTGGAAGAATATAGGAAGCAGCTGTCAGAGTACCATCCGATAGGGAGGCTCGGGTTCCCCGAGGAAGTGGCAAATGCAGTCGCGTTCCTCGCATCGGACGAGGCTGCGTTCATCATAGGGGCCGCGTTCTCGGTCGACGGTGGATACACCTGCCAGTGAGAAGTCGACATTTGACTTCTTGGGCTGCATGCACCACCCGATGACGTTACAGGAATTTTTCGCGTAAAGGTTTATGGGCAACTACCGCAATTAGCGCTCACAAAGCAGCACACGGAAGGAGATTCGAACCACATATGTGTGTAGGAGAATGGAGGTAGTACATTGGCTTCCCAGAAACTGAAAGACATGTTGAATATGGCGATTGCGCGCGAAATACAGGTATCGATACAGTACATGTGGCAGCATGTGCAATGGATGGGCGTCGACCACTTTTCGGTCAGCGACAAGTTCAGGGACATCGCGATCGAAGAGATGAAGCACGCTGAGAAGATCGCTGACAGGCTCTGGTACCTGGACGGCGTGCCCACGACCAAGCCTACGGAGATAAAGGTCGGAGACGACCTCTACGTGATGCTCAAGAACGACATCAAGGCCGAGGAAGAGGCCATAGTCCTGTACAAGAGCATCCAGAAGCAGGCGGACTCAGAAGACGACCCGACCACCAGATTCATATTCGAGGAGATACTCGAGCAGGAAGAGGACCACCATGACTTCTTCACCTCCGCGGTGTGGAAGCGGAAGTGAGGGTCCGCAGTCTTGACCAATTACGATATCCAGCGTGAGCGCTGAGCAACAAAACGCTCAGGATGTAAGGGGACGAGCTCACGCCTTTCGTCTTCGCTTCCCGAACAGTCTCCTCTTGAAGACCTTGATCTTCTGGCGCTGGATCGCCTCGGTCGGGTTCAACTTCTTCGGACACACCTCTACGCAGTTGAACTGAGTGTGGCATCTCCAGACCCCTTCCTCCTCGCTCTCAAGGATGTCCAGACGGTCATCGATTATCGTGTCACGCGTATCGGCGATGAACCTCCAGGACTTCAGCAGAGCCGCGGGTCCGAGATACGAGGAGCTCGTCCAGGCCATCGTGCAGGAGCTCGTGCAGGAACCGCATAGTATGCAGTCGATCGGCTCATTGATCGGGACCCTTTCCTTGGGCATCTGGATGTATTCGCGGTCCGGATATGGTTCCTTCCCTACCAAGAACGGCTTGACCTTCTTGATGCGATCGAAGAAGTGCGTATAATCCACCGCCAGATCCTTGACCATCTTCTGGTGGGGCAAGGGACTCAGCCTGATCTCGTCGAGTCCAAGCGCGCTGACCTGTGTCTCGCATGCGAGCCTGATCTTGCCTGCTATCATCATCGCGCATGAGCCGCACACGCCCGCCCTGCAGCAGAACCTGAAAGCGAGGGTGCCGTCCTGGTGGTCGAGTATCTCGAAGAGAGCGTCGAGGACCGTCATACCGGGCCTGGTCTTCACCCGGAAGTCCTGCCAGTATGGGACCTTGTCGGCGGACGGGTCGAACCGCTGGACCTTGATCGTGACCTCATCCTTCGCCATGTCAGTACCTCCTTGCTTCGGGTTTGTACTTCGTTATCTTCACAGGCGAGTAGGTGATGATCGGACCGCTCGGAGAGTATGTCGCAACCGTGTGCTTCAGGAAATTGACATCGTCCCTTTCCTTGAAATCGAGCCTCGAGTGCGCACCCCTGCTCTCCTCCCTCTTCAGCGCGCCGGTGACTATCGCCTCGGCAACGTCCAGCATTCCTTCCAGCTCCTGTGCTCGGACCAGGTCCACGTTGTAGACCTTCCCCTTGTTCTGGATCGTTATTCGCTGGTAGCGCTCCTTCAGCTCCCGTATCTTCGCAAGCGCCTCCTCCATGGGCTTCTTGCTCCGAAAGATGCCGACCTTGAAAATCATCGTCTGCTTCATCTCCTCCCTTATGTCGGCATGGTTCTCAGGGCCGTTCCTGTCAAGGAGCATCTGAATCCTCTCCTTGGCCTCCCTGAGGCATTTCTGAACGGCCGCCTCGCCTTCCTTCTCGGTCTTCTTGCTGAGGACGTACTCGGCAGCGACAGCACCGGACCTCTTTCCGAAAACGACCGTATCCAGCAATGAATTGCCGCCCAACCTGTTCGCGCCGTGGACGCTCACGCAGCCGCATTCACCCGCCGCGTAGAGGCCTCTGAACTTCGTCGCACCATCGACGTCAGTGTCAATACCGCCCATCGTGTAATGTTGTCCGGGCTGGATCGGAACGGGATTATCGATCGGGTCAACCCCGACGAAGTTCATCGCGAGGTCCCTTATCCCGGGAAGCCTCTCGAGTATCTTCTCCCTGCCCAGGTGTCGGAGGTCGAGGTAGACATAGTCCTTGCCGTCGATCCCCCGGCCCTCGTTGATCTCGGTCTGGATGGATCGTGAGACGATGTCCCTTGGACCGAGTTCCATTACCTTCGGGGCGTACTTCGACATGAATCTCTCGCCCAGGGAATTGATGAGATAGCCGCCTTCGCCTCTGGCGCCCTCGGTCATCAGAATGTTCGTACCGAACAGGGAGGTTGGGTGGAACTGGATGAATTCCATGTCCTTGATCGGGACGCCGCGCCTGTACGCCGCTGCCAGGGCCGAGCCGGAGCTTATCAGGGCGTTCGTGGACCTTGCATAGATCTGGCCGCTGCCTCCAGATGCGAATATCACGGCCTCTGCCATGAATGGTTCGAGCTCGCCCGTCTTCATGTTCCAGCATATGACGCCCCTGCACGCCCCACCCTCCAGGACGACATCCACCAACACCCTGTCCTCGTAGAGCGGGACGTCCAGCTTCACTGAGCGCTCCCAGAGGGTGTGCAGCATGTACAGCCCGGTCTTATCAGTAGCGTAGCACGTCCTCGGATAACCGGCTCCTCCGAAGGGCCTCTGTGCGATCTTGCCCTCGTCGGTCCTCGAGAACGGGCAGCCCCAGTGCTCCATCTCTATGATGCATGGGGCGGCCTCTTTGGTCATGAACTCTGCGGCATCCTGATCCGCGAGGTAGTCGCTCCCCTTGACCGTATCGAAACCGTGCTTCTCCCAGTTGTCATCTGCCGCTGCAGGGTTGTTCGCCAAGGACGCGTTGACGCCTCCTTGGGCTGCCCCCGAGTGGGACCTCACGGGGTGCACCTGAGATATGATGGCCGTGTCAACCCTCGGCGCGGATTCTATAGCGGCTCTCAGGCCCGCCAGACCACCGCCGATTACCAAGATCTTGTGGTAGTACATTTCTTCAGCCCCTTAGCCCGATATGAAAGGCCATAGGATGACAATGCCCCATATCATCGTCGCAATCCCGAGTATCCAGAGCCCCTTGTCGACCGCCTTCCTGCGCTTGATGAACATGTCGAAGTCGAACAGGACAGTCCTCGTTCCGTTGAGCCCGTGGAGGAGGACCATGGCCAGCATCGAGTAGTCTATCGCGATGAAGGCCACGTTCTTCAGCCTCTCGTTCACCGTATCCACGGAGATCTCCTCCCCAACATGCCAGTAGTGGGCGGCGATGATGTGCGCTGCCAGCAAGATGACCAACAGAACGGCTGAAAGTCTCTGGAAGAACCATGCCCAAGTTCCAGCGACCTTAGATGTCGCTATCCTATGCTCGGACATCAGAACCACTCTCCGTTGAAGAGACCGGCGTCGAACAGAAGCCAGAAGCCGACAGCGACCAGCACTGCAGCAATTGCCATCATGATCCAGAAAACAAGCTTCTGTTTTCTGATCCCTACACCCATGTCGAACAGCACGACCCTGAATCCGTTCATGGCGTGGTATATGACCGCGCACACGAGCATGAAGTCCATAAACACGAACGCCGGCTGCGCCGTAACCTGCATAAGGCTGTTGAATTTCTCGTGACTCAGAGAAGCCTGCGTCAAGAACGACAGATGCATGAACACGTACACGACGAGTATGATACCCGTCAATCTGTGTCCGACCCATGCCCACATTCCGGTCTTCATGTTCGTCGGCCAGAACTCGCTGTTTCTGCCGAACAACCACTTGAAGGTGCGCGCCCTCAGGTCATCATTACCTATCTTCATACCAAACACCTAACCACGAAGTTGTAAGCCTATTCCCGACTTCGAGGCCAGCGGCTACCCCTAAAGGGGGTATCCGGGACCCCGCGTTCCCCGGGCGCCTAGACTGGCAAGAATGTACTTAAGCATATCTCTTCGAACAGAATCGGTGCGAATTTCCTATGCATCGGTTCAAAGTTGTGGTATCAATCGTACGTTGAATTTCGAATTTCGTTTCCGAATACTGAAAGTCGTTTCAAATCGACCAAATCGAAAAACGTCCCGCTGCGGCGCGAACCTCCATGCTGAACGACCCCAACAGTAACAAGTAGTCTCAGAGGGATATCACGGCAGGGAAGATCATGGACCAGTACAAATGCAATGTGTGCGGCTATGTTTACGATCCGGCGATCGGGGACTCGACACAATCAGTGCCTCCTGGGACAGAATTCGACGACCTCCCAGACGACTGGACATGCCCAGAGTGCGGTGTGGGCAAAGAAGAATTCACGAAGCTCTGACCAGGAAGCTCACCTATGATCCTCAGACTCGCACTCATCGGCTTCGGGAACGTCGGCCAGGAGTTCGCCCGCCTGCTGACTAGAAAGAGGGACTGGCTGCTGAGGGAAAAGGGTCTCGATGTCGAGGTTCTGGCGATCGCAACCAAAACAAGAGGTTCCTTGATCTCAAGCAGGGCACTGGACATGGAGCACGTTCTGGACAATCTGCACGCTGACGGAACCCTGTCGAACTTCGGACCCGAATCGACAACACTAGCACCACTCCAGATCATCGACAAGACTGACGCGGATCTGATGATAGAGCTTACCCCACTGAACATCGATTCCGGCCAGCCAGCCATAGACCATATCAAAGCTGCGTTCGGGGTGGGGTTGGACGTGGTCACTGCGAACAAGGGCCCTATCGCGTACGCGTACAAGGACCTGAGAGCACTCGCTCGCTCCAAAGGTGTTCATTTCCGGTTCGAAGGCACCGTCATGGACGGCACGCCGGTGTTCAATCTCGTGGAGAAGACCCTTCCTGGCTGCCAGATCCTGGGGATCGAGGGGATACTGAACAGCACATCGAACTTCGTCCTGACTGAGATGTCACGCGGAAAGAGGATGGAAGATGCCATCAAGGAGGCTCAAGCGGGAGGATTTGCGGAGGCCGAGCCCTCCCTGGATATCGATGGATGGGATGCGGCAGCGAAGATAACAGCCCTCGCGAACGTCCTGATGGAAGCCGGGTCCAACCCCAAGAAAGTAGATCGCGAGGGGATCCGAAACGTCTCGGATATCGACTTGAAGAACGCGAAGACGAACGGCCTGAAGATCAAGCAGATCGCCAGAGCGACTAGGGAAGGGGCTGAGGTCAGGCTTCAGGTGAAACCCGAGCTCATCGACAGCAGCAGCCCATTCTGGTCGATCGACGGCACCTCGAGTGCTGTGAGATTGAAGACCGATCTCATGGGGGATATCGCAGTGTCCGAGATCAACCCAACCGTGACCCAGACAGCATACGCGATATTCTCCGACATCTTGCTGATAATGGAATCGATACGCGCGGGGACGCTCTAGGTCGCTACATCACTTCGAGGTTGAATTCAGGGTCACCCATGTAGAATCCTGATTTCGTCCTGTAGTCGTACTCCGCCTGCAGGACAGTAAGGTGTCCGGCCTCTTGGGCGACGAGCCAGTTGAAGATGTCCTTGGCATTCTTGTCTTGGAGGTCGTTGCCAGCCGCTCTGTAGTACTCGACCGACTTCTTCTCCACTTCCATCCCCAACTTGATGACGTCGAGCTCGCCGGCGTTCGGGCCGATCTCGATCTTCTTGATGTCCTTGTCCTGGAACACGGAGATCTTGGTGGCGGGAGCTCCGCTTTTCAGCTGCTTCAGCGACAGCCAGACCTTGTCGTGAACGAACCTGTTCAGCTGGTCCTCCAGGATGTCGACGTGGACCCTCTCTTGCTTGACGAGGCTGAGGAACATCTCCTTACCCCTCTGGTTCCTCATCTTCTCGGCACCCCTCTCGTAGAACTCCTTCCCTTGGATTTCCATCTCGACAGCGTTCCTGAGGATCAAAGCCGGGTCGGTTGATTTTGCTGACATACCACGCCTCTAGGTCATCTAACGGATGCTCAACGATATATCATTTACTGACCCTCGCCTAATCCTTTACGGGATCGCGGGTCCAGTGGGTGCTGGCTCACTGAGCAGTGGTTCCGCCATCTATCGAGAGGGCGGTGCCAGTCACGAATCGGGCCTCGTCGCTGGCCAGGAATAGAACCGCGCGCGCCACCTCTTGTGGTCGGCCGAGCCTGCCGATCGGATGCATCTCTACGGCATCTTTGAGATATGCCCTGCGATTCTTAGATGCTCGAGCTTCGCGTTCCAGCATAGATGTGTCGATGACGCCTGGGTTCACGCAGTTGATCCTTATCCCCTCCTTGGCATGGTCGAGAGCCATGGCTTTCGTCATGATCGTGACCCCTCCCTTCGAGGCACAATAGGCCGGACAAGACCTGTTCCCGATCAGCCCCGCATCGGAAGAGTTGTTTATGATCACTCCCGAGCACTGGCGCCTCATGTACGGTATGGCATACTTGGAGACGAGGAAGGTGCCTTTGAGGTTGATGTCCACGACCAGGTCCCACTCCTTCTCTGTCGTGTCCTCCGCGAGCTTCTCGACATACACCCCTGCGTTGTTGAACACTATGTCGATCCTTCCGAAGCGGCGCACGGTGCGTTCGACCATCCTCTTGGCGTCCGATGGCTTCGAGACGTCGCCCCGAATGAAGATGACAGGGCCGAATCTCCTCAGTTCTGCAAGTGCTTTCTCGCCTCTCTCTCTCGACCTGCCAGTGATCGCAACATTGGCCCCTTCATTCAGAAACAGCTCCGCCGTTGCGAATCCCATTCCATCAGAGCCCCCGGTGATGAGGGCCGTCCTGTCCTTGAGTTTCATCGTCACAGCGCTTCCCGAATCTGGGGCTTGAGAATATGAATCTTCGCCAGGTTATGCGCCTATTTCGTCGAAACCATGGGGAGGGCCACTCTGAAGATGCTGCCCTTTGACGGGTCTCCAGGCACGCGGTCCTCGACCCAGACCATCCCGTGATATGCCTCCACAAGCGCGCGCACGGTTGTGAGCCCGAGCCCGATCGAATGCGGCCTCTCATCGCCAGTGATGAATCTGCCGAACACGACATTCTTCTTGGAGTCGGGAATTCCTATGCCGTGGTCCGCTATCGAGACACACCAGTACCGTCTGGGCTCTACAGTGAACTCGCCTATGGTCACGTCGACCTGAACGACTTCGTGGGGGTCGTAGGTGACCGCATTTTCGAGAATGTTCGAGAATATCTCGTTTGCAAGTTCGTTGCCCATCACGAAGTAGCGGCGGGTGCCAAGCTTGACATCGAATCGGACTGGCTTGTCCGCATTGTTCCGCGTAACCTCATCGACACACTCCTTCAGGACCTCGCCCAGTTCAAGCGGTCCGAGGCTCTCCGCCCCCTCCTCCTCGATCCTGATCAGCTTGTTGGCTCTCTGGATGAGACCACTGATCCCCCACGCGGAGGCAGCCGCGCGCTCAAGATACGCAACGGTCCGTTCGTTTGGCCCCAAGCCGTCGATCGCCATCTGGAGGTAGCTCGTCACGGCCTGATTGTAGTTGTTGATGTCGTGGGCGATTATGTCGCTCAGGAACCTCGACCTCTGGGCGATCTCGAACTGCCTCTGGTATTGGGCTGCGTTCTCGATCGCCACGCCCGCAAGCTGTGAGAATATCTTCATCGCCTCGATAGTCGCGGTATCCGGTATCATGTCAGATACTGACTCGTTGATCTCGATGAATCCGATGGGAATGCCGCCTCTGTTCCTGATGACGAATCTGAGGTAGTCCAACTCGTGCCAGATGCTCGGATCGGTCCTAGGCGCATGCGCCTGTGCAAGATTGGTGTAGAAAGGCTCCTCGCCTTTGATCAGTTCCTCGGGGGTCTGCCGGACAAGGTAGACGTTCTCAGCGATCTTATGCCGCTGATCCAAGTCCGCATTCAAACGCTCCTGACTGTAGGTGAACTTCTTGATCTTCTTCTCCCGCCCACCCTCATAGCCGTATGCGACCCGGACGCGATACATCTGCTCCGGTTCGTCAAGGACACCGATCACAAGCGTCCGCATCGCAAACAGGTCCGCGATGGTCGAAGCAATCTTCTGGAGGACCGCATCTAGGCTCTCTACCGACATTATGTCAGCGAGAACGCCGAGCATCTCCCCTGCGAATCTGGGTGGCGTCAGGCAGGGCGTGAGTGCCGGCTTGTATGTTGGTTTCGAGGAGGAGTTCTGCATCATGCATCCCTTGCAGACCCTGCGGATGTCCAGTGAGTGGAAATACTCCGGCCTATTATAACTTGTCGTGCTCGACCGAAGTGGTCAGGTCGCGCAGTCGAATGTGCGAGGAGGAAGGAATTTGTTCGGGCGGGCAATCGGCCGATCGGCCGTGGAGCCGCGTTTCGCAGAGCAGATAAATATCTGTACGCTCATACAAAGACGGAGGATAGGTATGGCAGACGAGGTAGAGATAGGAAAGATCATCGAGTTCTTCGCCAAGCCCTCTGTTGCGGCAATCGTCATGACTGCTGGTTCGCTTACAATCGGCGACACGATAAAGATCAAGGGCGCGACGACGGATTTCGAACAGAAGATAGAATCGATGGAGATAGACAGAAAGCCGGTCACGACCGTGTCCGTAGGTCAGTCAGTCGGAATCAA
>CALMQK010000347.1 GCA_937872085.1 uncultured euryarchaeote | reverse complement strand
ATGCCGAGACCATCGCACAGCTGCTGAGAGCGGAACTCATATCGAGGTCCTGGGTCCCTTCCAGGGATATGCGCGATCTCAGGCAACTCGTGAGACAGCGAGCATATCTGGCTCGTCAATCCACGAGCTTCAAGAACAGGATATCCGCCGAACTCCTCAGACGAGGGATAAGGCGTCCTCCTGAGCTCAAGTCTTCGTTCACGAAGAAGGATATCGAGAGGATGCGCAGTCTCGATGTCCCCACGATCACCTCGAACCTGGATTGCCTCGAGAGGATCCAGGCTCAGATCGAGGCTATGAACATGCAACTGCTGGTCGAGTTCAAGCGAAGACCCGATGCCCAGCTCATCGCGACTATCCCGGGCATCGGGTACTACGGCGCACTCCTCATCCATGCGGAGATAGACGACATCAACAGGTTCCCGGATCCTGAACATCTCGCAGCGTACGCAGGGCTCGTGCCGACTGTGAGCCAGTCGGCTTCCACCGTACACTACGGTGGCATCAGCAAGGAAGGATCCGCATATCTGAGGTGGATCCTCATCGAGACGGTGCACATCCACAGGCACGCCCATCCAGAGTCGCGGCTATCGAGGTTCCACTCGAAGCTGGAGAAGAGGCGAGGCAAGAACAAGGCTACGACCGCGACGGCGAGAAAGCTCGCTCATATCATCTACTGGATGCTCAAGACGAGGGAACCGTATCACGGTCAAGGATTCAACCCCGTGAACAAACCTGCATGAACGAATGCGTCAAGAGGATTGGGGCAAGATCCCTGACAAGGGACGAAGCGGCCATAGTGCGGGAGAACCGCGAATAGAGGTTTGTCCGCCAAACACCCCAGCCCACGAACGAGACCCGCGAATCGACGATAGGAGGCAAAAACAAAAGAATAAGAAAAGAGATTTGGAAGAAGCCGCGAGGGCCTCTTCTCATAGAGGTTTGGATCCGGGTCAATCCCATCTGCGGGATCTCCCGGTTTGGCGCGCTCCTTCGTCACCAAGGCGTGTATGTCACTGTTCGCGTGGCTGTTGATCCGCCGCCTTCCACCCAGCACCAGTATCCCTGTCCCGGGGCCAGCGCGAAGTTGTTCAGTGGCGTCCCCTTGATGTAGGTAATATACCCCGTCCCGGTGTATCTTGCCACCAGTGTGATATTCGTATT
>CALMQK010000346.1 GCA_937872085.1 uncultured euryarchaeote | reverse complement strand
GGGACACATCGACCCCCAGATCGAGAAGATAAAGAAGATCTACGGGCGGAAGCTCGAGATCATGCTGAAGGGTCTCGAGGAGTACGCCCCGAGCGAGATCAAGTGGATTAAGCCCCAGGGCGGCATGTTCCTGTGGGTCACCCTTCCCGAAACAATCGACTCGAGCGATCTCTTGACGAAGGCTCTGAAGAAGCGCGTGGCGTTCGTCACTGGGAAGGCATTCTATGCGGATCCGAGAGATGGAAAGAACGCAATGAGGCTCAACTTCACCTATCCATCTGACGACACGATAACCGAAGGGCTCAAGCGGTTGGGCTCCGTGATGAACCAGGAGCTGGTCTCAAGATGGGACAGGTCCGAGGATGGCAAGTTGCAGGATGAGATCCGCAAGACCCTGATAGGCAAGCCCTAGAACACGTCCGCGCCCGCGTGCACAACGATCCCTTTGTCCGTGATGGAATACGGCTTCACGCGCCTCGAATGAGCTGTCCGCCTCATCTTCATGATCCGGATGGTGAGCTGCACTTCGCCGCCCTCCTTGTTCTCGTCCGACTGCAGCAGCAGCACGCCGTCCGCTGTGTACTCTGCGAGGCCGTCCCTGGAGGAGCGCGGGTTGTCATCCTTCACCTCTGCGGTCAGCACGGAGGTCGCTCCGGTGGTCCGCAACAGCTGGCACAGGTTGAACAAGTTCGACCGCCGCTCGTTCTCGTCGCTGAACATCATGTTGAGCAAGGAGACCGAATCGAGCACGACCCTCTTGGCCCCGAAGGACTTGACGAATTTCGGGAGATCGCTCTTGATCCTCATTATCGTGGTCTTGGCGTCGGATGGCTCGAGCTTGAAGATGCCGAGCTTCTTTGCCTCAAGCGCCGGGGTGAGGTCCCATCCGAACGTCGCTGCGTTCTTCATGATCGAGTCCTTGTCTTCCTCGAGCGAGATGAATATGCACGGTTCGGCCTGCCTCAGGCCTTCGACGAGGAACTGGAGTCCCAAGGTCGTCTTGCCAGTTCCAAAAGAACCCATGACCAGGACGATGTGATTCTCTGGCAGGCCCCCTTGGAGCATCTCGTCCAAGCCGCTTATTCCGGTCTTCACCCTGTTTGATGCCATCAAGTCATCCCACCCTTTCGGTGTTTATCACCACGAACCCGCTTTGAGCTGTAATGAGAGTGGCAAAGCGCGCTATGCGCTCCTGGTCGAGATGAGGCAGGACGCTCATGAACTTCTCGACGTAGAGATATCTCTGCCTCTTCGAGGTGTGATGGAACTTCGCCCATTCGAACTTGAAGACCCCGTCGACACTGTCGATGATCATCTGCTGCCGCTTTCTATCGAGTATCTCGTCCGTGAGGATCAGGTAGATGACAGACCCCCACTTCTTCGCCATCCTCTGCATACCTTTGAGAAGCGCCACCAGATCCTGGAACGGTATCGTCTCGGAGACCACGAGATCGGTCAGGGAATCCAATATGACCATGCTCCGCGGCGCATTGCTGTCCAGGAAATCCACGAGTGACTCGAGGAGTCCATCCTGCTTCTTGTCGGTGGAGAATAGGTCCGTCTGCTCGCTACCGACCCAGCTGGTAGGAACGACCGTGTGCATGAAGTAATCACGCGAAAAATCCTTGAACAAGAGAGTGTTGTTGAGCGACTCGTAGAAATCCTTGTTGAATGACAGCTTTACGTCGCGGAGGATGTCGTCCTTCGAGCGCGAGAAGGTCACGTAGCACATCTTCTCCGGAAGGCGTCCGTTCTTTCCG
>CALMQK010000345.1 GCA_937872085.1 uncultured euryarchaeote | reverse complement strand
AGTGCTCTTCGGTTTGGCTGTCGGGCCCGTGGGCTTGTTCACCTGCACATTGACCGTCGCGGTCGACCATTGCGGGTTGTAGTGGTCCGCATCGTCCTTGATGGTGGCGTTCACCTTGTACGGATCGATCCTGGCGACCGCATAGGAGTGCGTGAGGTTCCATTGGGATGTCACATTGGCGGCCGGGTCCAAGGTTTCCGTGGTCACCTGGCCGTCGCCCCATTGCACGGTCAGCGTGAGGTTGTCGCCCTCATAGTCCCACACCTTGAAGTTGAAGGTGATCGACTCGGACTCATTGTATGTCGTCTTCGAAGGCAGCTTGGTTATGGCCGCTTTGAACTGCGGTGGCAGGTTCTGGTTGATGGTCAACTTCACAACCCTGCTCACATTGTGGCCCGGGAGTCCGGTGCCGTCATCGATCCACGCGGTCACCTCGTTGACGTTGACCACATGGTAGACGTGGCTCGCGGAGTAGTTGCTGGCCGGGTTGCCACGAGTCATGGGTGTGCCGTCGCTCCAGTTGTACCAGACACTGATGACGTCGCTATCGTTGTCGGTGGCTTGCGTCGGCTCGATGGTGAAAGTCTGGTTGTACGTCGCGCTCAAGCTACTCTGGATCAGCAGCCACGGACGCTCGTTCTCCACCACTTCAACGCTCGTGTAGGTCGAGACGTTGTGACCTTGGCCATCGTCTGCATACAAGGTTGGATAGTAGGTGCCGGCCACTGCATAATCGTGCGTGAAGTCTGGCACTACAAACTGCCACGTGGTCACTCCTCCAGCTGTGGTGGCCACAGATGCGTTTCCATCGCCATAGTCTAAGGTGAACATCAGCGGGTCGCCGTCGGTATCGATCGCTCTCGCGCTGAACACCACTGGTGTGTCGTTGTAAGCAGTTGTCGGCGTTGCGCCCAGAAGCAACGCAGTCGGCGGGATGTTCACGCCGATAGGAGTAATGTTCGCGTTGTCCGACCAAGAGCTGTTATGCCCCGCGATGCCAGTGAGGTCGTCGGCCCAGACGGTGACTGGATAGATGCCGGCCGTCGCCCACATGTGCATGACGATCGAGTTCACTTGTGTTCCATAGGTGGCAGAGTTGTCGTGGTTCGTCACGTTGAATGTGCCATCATCCCATTGCCAGGTGAACCTCAGACTGTACGGATCCCAATCGATGCTGCTCGCCACACAGGTCGCCCAAGTGCCCGCGGTCCCGTATATCGGGGAGATGGTCGGGAGGTCTGGCGGCAGGTCTTCAACGATCTCGTACGGGATCTGCCCGCTTGATATGTTGTGGAGCGCATCCGTCTGCAGGCCGAATCCGTCCCATACATGAACCTGGATGTTGTAGATCCCACCGTACTGCCACGTATGGGTCTTGGTATCGACCACGGGCACGTCGTTGGTCGTCGGCTGGTAATGAGTCACTGTGAAGGTCCCGTCGCCCCAGTCCCAGGTGAACAGCAGCCCGTATCCTGAGGCGCCACCGGATTCGTGATCCGATGCGCTAGCGCTCCACGTGATCAGCGTGCCGTTGTATTGTGGAGCCGGTGGATCTGCGCTAACAGCTCTTAGTGATGGCCCATTGTCGGGGAGCGAGACGACATACACGGTCGCGGTGTTATACGCCTCATGGTTCGGCTGGCCGTCCCACAGCGTGACCGTGAGCGTGTCTCCAGGCACCGGATTCAGTGCCGTATAGGTATGCGTCTGCGAGAACATTGTCGGGGTGGTCACTGCCGTGCCGGTAATGTTGCGGATTATCGGCGATCCGTCACCGAACGACCAGTTGACCCAGAGAGTGTCCGTGGCATCGGCATCATGCACTATGACCTGGAACGTGATCGGCTGGTTCACGATCGCTGTGTAGAAGGGGTTCAATGGCGTGTCGAACACGGGTCTCGTATTCCCTTTGAGGTCCAGATTGAACCACAGCCACGGGAGGTCCGATTTGTGGGACAATCCAGGGTGAGCTTCCCAGTCGCCCCAGCCTACGAATCGCTCATCCGTGTACCCATAAAGGCCCACGTCGTAGAACGGCGGGATCTCAGTGTAGGAGTCGAAGATCATCTGCTGGAGTCTGTCGACATACACCTTCCTCTGCGCCTTGTCTAGGACCGTCAGGGCGGTGGTCCAGTTCTCATCAAAGGCAGAGTAGGCCGTGCCGGTTGGAGATTGGGTCGCATTGTCCGGTCCGTACCACCAAGGTCCCATGGGTCCCTGGCAGTTGTATCCGCCTCCACGGATCTCCTGCGTGGTCCAGACCTCGAGGACAGCGCCCAGCGGCTCGGGCGACCAGCCCCAGTGCCAGACCCACACATCGTAGTCGGACTTGAACCAGTCAGCATTCGTCATGACGGTCTCGGAAAGGGCCTTGTAGTTGAACTTTATGCCCCCCAGGGCGGCCCATGCCACCCAGTTCTGTGCAACCTGCATGTAGCTCGGCTCGTTGGTCGGTGCGTGCAGCCGGAAGGCGAGCTCGGTGCCCGCAGCCACGTTGATGTTAAAGCCGCTGTTGTTTCCATAGACATATGCGCTGCTCGTTACCTCTAGTACTCCGTCCGAGTCCGTGTCGACATATCCCGCTGCATTGAGCATTGTTTTCGCTGCGGCGGGATCGAACGCAAGGTTCGTGATAGTCGTGTCATGCCAGTAATTCGGCTGCACCACGGAATCCGCGATCGTCACGAGATCCTTCATGATCGATGTCTTGATCGTGTTCTTGTCGAGCGTCATCGCCAAGGCCTTTCTGACAATAGGATCCTGCAGTATCGGATTCCCCGTGCCGTACGTGTTCGTCCTCCACTGCGAGTTGACTACCTTGTTCCCCTGCATCCTGCCCAACGGGATCGCGTTCACGGCGATGTCGCAAATTCCTTGCTCCTGGACAGCCTGCTTGACGACATTCACGCTCGCGCCCGTGCCGAGTGTGTTCTGGAAGAGGTTCGGTTGCCCGGAAAGGTCAATGGTGTCCTCTTGACCCGAGTTCATGGCCAGAGTGAGCGACTGTGGGTCTCCGTACACCGTGTAGAGGATGCTTCCGATCTTCACAGTGCGTGCAGCGCCGTAGTCGGCCGCGCCGTGGTAGTTTGAAGCTGTCACGAACCTATACCATGTGGCCGCGGAGCCATCGTAGCAGAACGGCCCACTACCGACAAGTGTACCCGGACTCATCGATGCAAGGAACTGGCCATTGTGATCACCATCAGCTATCGACGACCAGAGATATTGAGGTATGATCGGTATCTCTGCGATATCATCAATGAGCGTCGCCTTCGGGAAAGAAGTCAGTATCTCCAACTGCGTGTTGCTGTTGACTTTGATGTTCGTGACATCGTACAAGTACGTCTCCCAGGGGCCCCCCGTGTCTCCAGGAGCCACTATTCTGTCGAAGGTGTACTTCACGTCATAGGCAGTGAGCGGGTGTGACATGTCGTTGGGAGCTGCCTTGTTCCTGAAGTAGGCGTTGGAGGTGATGTTGACGGTCGTCGTCATTGTGCCGTTCAGGTTCACATGCTGGTACCAGCCTGTGGCCAGATCGTTGACAGGTCCATCCCAGTCCTGACCATATATGAACAAGCAGCTGTACATGAGATACATTACCACGTAGTCCTCAACCATCTTGGGATTCATGGGATTCCAGAATTGGACTCCACTCATCCACCCAACTTTCACTTCCGTCACTGGCGCTGCGGCGGCATTCTCCGTCACATGAACTCCCGCGAGCATCGGAAGCGCTGAGAGCGAGAGGCTCACGACAATCATCACTGCTAACACGCGCACTAGATTCGACAGTTTCGATTTCATTCGTCCAACCCCTTTGAAGGTCCCATCATACTACACTAGAGGCCCGACAAGTAGAGAGCTCTCTACACGTATGAATTGAGTTCTGTGCTATATAACCGTGTCAGCTGGTCAGGCCATCGCGCGGACCCCCTCAACAACGCTATAAGAGTCTGTCGGCGAATGAGTCCCCTCCGATGGATTGCTGAGGCGTCGGGGGCGTATTCATGCTCGCAGTGAGCAGAACACGGTCATGGTACTCTTTCCAATAGGTATTGCCATTTTGATATGTGCTGTGCTGTTTGCTGCATCTATCGACGATTGGCTCAAGAAGAAAGAACACGCACAATGAGCAAGAGCGATGAGAATACGGATGATTCCGGCACGGGAAAGAACCCTTGAGAAGTAGAGAAGGGAAGAGTCTAGTTCGGTGCAGAAACCCCCTGATTGAAGAATAGCCAGTCATTCGGGTTCACATACGGCGGACTCTGAACTCTCACCCTCCGCGTTTGGCATGACCCGGCTTGAACATTCGACGTGATTTCACGCTGACCATGATCCTCCCCCAGAACGTTTCGGCTTCGGCGGCATCC
>CALMQK010000344.1 GCA_937872085.1 uncultured euryarchaeote | reverse complement strand
GCCTCGATGAGGTTCGTTCCATGGCCATGACCCGCAACGTCGGGCTGCGGATAGAAGGTGTCGAGGTAGATATCCGCGCTGGCCAAGTAGCGTGGCATATCTTCGTGCGGGATCCGGGGCAGGAATATGATGCGATTCATCCATGGCTGCAGCTTCAGGTGCTCCTTCCAGCCATCGATCAGATCTCCGTGATCAACGATAAGGAACTTCACATCGGGGTCATGCTCCATTATGCTCTGCATGGCGACGCCGAGATCTAGAGCGTTGTAATAGCGGTTGAACGGGCGCGTGTAGATCACGGTAGTGCATGAGTTCGTGAACAACTGCCAGCGGAGTGCCCACGATGCCGCATCGGGGCTGAACCGTGCCGTATCGCAGCAGCTCCGCGAGATCACGATCCGATCAGCGGGGCATCCTAGTTCGACCGCGCGCCGCCCGGCCATGTCGTCCTTTACCGCCAGAACATCACAACGCTGGAGCGCATAGCGAACCCCGCGCCTGATCAACCACGATCCAGCCGCCCCAGAACCGATATCGCTTCCCATAGCCGTGATCACAAGCGGTTTGGCGCCCGCAAGGGCAGCCATCGTCCCATACCCGAACGCATAGTGCGCGTGCACGACATCGGGCTTGATCTGTTCCAGGAGATTGCCCACATCCATCACGCGCGTCCAGTATGTGATGCCTGGGATCTTTGTGTCCCAGCCGATACGGTGCACCTTCACGCCTTCGATTGGGTAGTAATCGTCCGTAAGCAGGTGTACCTCGTGATCACGAGCGAAATGTTCAGCCCAGGAACGCACGATTGGGGACTTCGCTTGGCCGAGATAGCAGATCTTCATATCCTCTCACCGCCTCCGTTCATCGAATCTTGTAAATCGAACACCTTCATACGGCTCGACCTTGGGGCACTCTGAGCACGGAAACTGATTGATTTTCTTTCGGATATGCTTGCACGCTTTACAATATTCGATATATGCTCTCTTCATTTTTTCCCACCCTCCGCCAAGCTCCAGTGGTGGCCTCACTTGGGGCAGGTGGCGCTCCAACTAGATGCAACGCTGATCCGTTCCCCGCATTTCGGGCAGCGCAACCGTCCGTCAGGATCATCAGTCTCCGTTTGGCCACTCCTGAGCCTATCCGCGATTTCGCCGATCTTCTCGAAATGCTTTTTGGTCAATACGATCTTGCTGGGCACCCCTTTTGGTGGTTCGCCCGCCCAATGAACGCTTATCTCAACCGTAGGTTCGTCGTCCATCGGCTTGAAGCACCCATATTTGGAATCTGGAATGAAGTTGCAGTACAAGCCC
>CALMQK010000343.1 GCA_937872085.1 uncultured euryarchaeote | reverse complement strand
CTGAGGAAGACGACCTCGCTCCCCTGCTCCTTGACCGCCATCGCGTAGTTCTTGACGCCTTCCAACGAGTCGGCGAGCTCGGTCAGCTGATGATAGTGAGTGGCGAATAACGATTTCGCGCCGACCTTGGAGTGATCGTAAAGGTACTCCGAGACGGCCCACGCGATAGCCAGACCGTCGAACGTGCTCGTCCCCCTTCCGACCTCGTCGAGCAGGATAAGGCTCTTCTTTGTCGCACTGTTGAGGATGTTCGCAAGCTCAGTCATCTCGACCATGAAAGTCGACTGCCCACGGCTGAGATCGTCGAACGCTCCGACCCGCGTGAAGACCCTGTCCACGAGCCCTATCCTCGCCTCCGCTGCAGGCACGAACGACCCGATCTGCGCCATGATGACGATGTCGGCGACCTGCCTCAGATAGGTGGATTTGCCCGCCATGTTCGGGCCCGTGAGTATCACCAACCTGTTCAGGTTGGTGTCGAGGAAGACATCGTTCGGAACGAAGGATCCGGTCAGGGCCTTCTCGACGACGGGGTGCCTTCCGTCCTTGATGATGATCGTGTCGGAATCATTTACGTCAGGCCTGCAATACCGGGACTGCACAGCGACCTCTGCCAAGGAGTTGAGCACATCGACCCCCGCCATCACGCGCGCGATGTCCCTGATGATCTCGCCACGCTGTCCGACCTCGCCTCTCACTCGAACGAAGGCCTCATACTCAAGAGCGTACGAGCGCTCTTGTGCCGTCAGGATGGCACTCTCCCGCTCCCTGAGCTCGGGCGTGACGTACCGCTCGCCGGTCGTCAAGGTCTGCTTGCGCTCGTAGTCCGGGGGCACGCTCTTCGCATTGGACTTGGAGACCTCGATGTAGTACCCGAATACGTTGTTGAACCCGACCCTCAGCTTGCCTATCCCCGTCCGCTTTCGCTCGGAATCTTCAAGGCCCGCGATCCACTGCTGCCCTTCCTTCGAGTCCTTCCGGAGCTGGTCCAGCGCAGGGTCGAATCCGTCCTTGATCAACCCTCCTTCCTTGAGTCCTATTGGCGGGTCGTCGACTATAGACCTC
>CALMQK010000342.1 GCA_937872085.1 uncultured euryarchaeote | reverse complement strand
TACACGGACGGAGCGTCCAGGGGGAACCCAGGACCTTCGGCGATAGCCTATGCCATCTATGACCAGACGGGACAGCTCATCGAGAAGGATGCCAAATGCATCGGAAGGCACACGAACAACGAGGCGGAATACGAGGCTGTCCTGTGGGGTCTGCAGAAGGTGACCGAGAGGAGATGCACATCGGTAAGGGCGTTCTGCGACAGCGAGCTGGTGGTCAAGCAGGTCTCAGGCAAGTACAGGACGAAGGACCCCAGGATGGCGATCTACGCAGAGAGAGTGAGGAAGTATAAGGAGATCTTCGGGTCGTTCAAACTGGCAAGCGTGCCGAGGGAGAACCCGAGGACTAAGCTGGTCGATGAGTTGGTCAATGAGGCACTGGACAAATAGGCGGACAACTCCTCACCTGTGCATTAGTGAATCCTTAATCCCAGAATGAAAAGGATTTATCCCTGCCGTCCTCAGCGAACAGCAGTGGCCATTTTCATTCAATTATGATTCGGAATCTAGATAAACCCTTCGACTTACTGAATCGACATTGCCAGCTCTCTCGATTTGAACCAGCACAAAGAGGGAAAAGTAGCCCCGGGAGGATTCGAACCTCCGTCGCAGGATATCTCCTTGCGAGAAGCAATCCAGAGTCCCGCATGATTGACCGCTACACTACGGGGCTATTCTGACTATGCGTGGATTCCGCTACTGATATATAAGTAGTTAGAGGAGAGGGTAGGGTCGTGAGAAGCATCACTTCTTCATCGCGCTAATCGCCTTGACCATCCGCTCGAAGACGGCGTCGATGCCACCGGTCCCGTCTATGTCGACGAGCTTCCCCTTCTTTCTATAGTACTCTATGAGTGGTGCGGTCTGGTCCTGGTAGACCTTCAGCCTGTTCCGGACGGTATCTTCCTTGTCATCGTCCCGTTGGACGAGCTTCGTGCCGCACTTGTCGCATACGAGGTTTCTCTTCGGGGGGTTGAACGTCACGTGGTACACGGCCCCGTCCTTCGGACACGATCTTCGACCCACGGCCCGCTCCACCAAGACATCAGGGTCCACCATGATGCTGAGGACGAGATCGATGTCCGTCATCTTCTCGAGTTCCTTCGCTTGACCCATCGTTCTTGGAAAGCCGTCGAGGAGATACCCGTTCCTGCAGTCAGGTTTTGACACGCGATCATTGATCAGCTGGGCTATGAGATCGTCCGGACCGAGCTTCCCCTGCTCGAGATAGGACTTCACCTTCTTGCCAAGGGGCGTCTGCTCAGCCACAGCCTTTCTCAAGAGGTCGCCCGTGGACACCTGAGGGATCCGGTATTTCAGCGAGAGCTTCTGAGCCTGCGTTCCCTTGCCCGCACTCGGTGGACCGAACACGACTAGTTTCATCGAGG
>CALMQK010000341.1 GCA_937872085.1 uncultured euryarchaeote | reverse complement strand
CAGAATGTGAACCGGTCTTCAGAGCTTGGCGCGCCAGAGTTCCTCCAATTCTCCTGTTAAGTGACAGTGTGCCATGGCCGACTACGTGGCACCATAGTGATGGCAGTGCGGTGAACAAGGCAAGCCATAGAACAAGTTACGCGGGAGCGGAATGCGCCGGACTGGACGCAAGAGACGCTAACCCGGTTCAGATTTGGCTCGAGAAGATATGAATGAGCCTCTCGGAACCGCCATCAGGCTATCGAGACTTCACTCGCAGCGCTTTGAACGAGTCCTCGACGAGATCTCTGCAGTCGCAGTCTTCCAAGATAACCCTCACTGAGTTCCAATCCGTGATGAAAGGAGCGATGCTGCGAATGTCATATTCATCCTTTCGAATCTTCCCCCGCAGCCAATCAGACTGAATCGGAGCTGTCGTACGACTAAGCTCCCAGCTCCTGTCTCTGTGGGCCTTCACTTTCTGCAGTATCAGGAGTTCGGGTTTGGGAATTCTGACTATGGATTCACCAAGATTCCATATATCGTTGTGATTCATGAGCAGTCCAAATGGCAAGTTTCTACGTCTGTCCTCCTTGAAAGGCTGCCCATCTGTGAACGATGCAGCGTCAATCTGAACAAACATGCCGTCGCCAATTCTCTTCCTGTATCGCGTCTCAAAGGGGCCCCCGTATGGTTCGTAATCATTCATCTTGTAGTACTTCGCAAGGAACGGGTCCATGATTTGGTGGTCATGAAAGACTACATCGATGTCCCTACTTCCAAACCCAGAGTGATAGCGCCATGCTGCCCATCCTCCTATCACGAAGAATTCCGGTCCCATTGACTTGCCGTAGAAAGCGAGGCTCTTGAGTTCCTCGAAGCTCCTCGTAGTCAATTCGGACGGATATTCGCTTCCAAGTTCATCCAAGGGCGAATCAATCCGCCTCGATGAGTCTCTAGTCAAGTACAATTCCCCACAGCTGCTCGAATAGATCCTTCGCCGCATACGCATTGCCGTCGCAAACAAGGTCAACGAGAGTTCGGTACCGACTCGTTCGCCTACCCATCTCCACGTCTCCCTCAAGCGGTATGTCTGGTAAGAAAAGGTGAACTGGGACGATTCCACCCGCACGAGAGCTCAGGCTGCTAAGAATCCTTCCAGGAGAAATATGGTACGCGCAGATTCTTGAGGGGCGATAATACTCACTGTATTCAGATAGCGCACTCTCGAGGCAGAGGATTCCTCCTTCGGAGACGAGGAATTCAGTGATTTGGGGCACATTTCCCCGTACATCGACGACAGCGGTCTCTGCATCTTTCATGGATCGCTGGTACGGGAATAACGATGTGAGAATCGATGCTGGACCGCGAACCTGGTACCTGCCGCCTGAGGTTTTCGTGATTCCAGAATTCTGGGTGAGCCACCTGACGACCCGGCTTGTCTGCGGAGCGCTTGCTCCAGAGGCTGCGGCAATTTCATGCTGAGTAAACGGAGTCTTAGATGTCAGTATTGCTCTCAATATCCTGTAATTGACCGGCGAGACAACGGAGACCAAGTGAGTCCTCTATTTCTTATTTGACGAATTATTTCATATACATGAAACATATATGAATGTTTCTATTACCCAGCGCAATCTCATTTATATATGAGAATAGAAAGAACTGGGAGTTAGAATCTCATATGAGACACGCGGAAGACTGCCCTCCGGCTGATAGAGGGATTGACGACACAGCAGACCTAATCGCCGTAAACTACTACTCATCACCCGCATGATTATCCTCATCTTGACCACCACATGCGGACGGGAACTCGTCTATGCGTTTGGTCGAGAGACTGCTAAGAATGCGGGTCGGGAAGCGGATGAGTTGATAGGAGAGTTTCAAAGCGATGCGGAAGGCCATCGGTTCGCGAAATTCGGGAACGTTCACATGTATCTAGATCTGAACCACCAAAGACAAGAGTTCCATGTCGTGCGGTGGAAACTTCCTAGACCCCACGCTCGGGGACGGGGGTCTCGGGTCTGATCATCCGAATTCCCTTCTGGCAAATCCTGTAGATGCGATTCTTCCGGGCCTCGGGGTTGGCACATTCTACGAACCCGTATGAACTGAGTACTTTGAGCGTGCCGCTTACGTGAGACAGGTGTATGCCCGTTGATTTCGATATGCTAGTGGGCGTTCCAGGTCCGCGATATAGTGCATGCAGACAGAGTGTTCCGTAAATGCCAGGCTGAATAGTACCGCCTCCTTTGTGCCATTCGGACTGTCAGTGTGAGCATCCTTGTCCGTCTATTCACAATAATCTACTGCACGCCATATATCTAAACTTTCGTACGTGGATGGCAAGATAGAACGGTTCGCGGGGGACTTCTTGTCCTTGGCCTTTCGAGCTCATACATCATCATACGGACCTCGAGGCCGCCCGGTCCCACGAAAGCATTGAACTAGGCGCTGGTCCTTTCCTACTCTGGGCTAGTTATGGATACCGAGACGCTTTCGCGAAGAGCGAGCATAACCACTGATATGTTCAATTACTCTTTCCAGTTTGACCTGGAGACCAAGCTCAGACTCTTCGCTAATCAGGGCTTCAGGTTCCTTCATTGGTGCGATGACTGGAACAATGGCGTCCTCTATTCCAAGGAAGACTTCAAGCGGTTCAGTCAACTCATAGAGTCCCACGGGCTGAAGTGCCAAGATGTCCACGGGTCCGACGCTCCGGGCATCAAGATCGGTTCACAGGACGAGGGCGCGTTCGAGAAGTATGTACAGTTGCTCAGGAACCGAATAGAGTTCTGTTCCGCCATAGGGGGCGATGCAGTCGTCGTGCATCCTCCTAAGGAGGCCTCGGATTATGCGCGGTCGTGCAAAGCCATCGAGAACGTGAGGACTCTCTGTGAGGACCTCGGTATCGCCCTTGCAGCGGAAAACTGCTTTCCCGCCGATGACAAGGTCCTCGCGCAATATTTCGAGAAGTTCGCGCCCGAATTCGTGGGCTACTGCTTCGACTCAGGTCACGCCAACCTCTACAACAACATCGATGACCTGATGAAATTCAGCAACAGGCTCAAGGTTCTGCATCTCCATGACAACCGAGGAAAGGAGGACAACCATCAGCCCCCGTTCTACGGGTCAGTCGACTGGCAGAGAGTGATGCATTGGATCGAACAGAGCGGCTATTCTAAACCCCTCAACTTCGAAATAACTCATCGACCTAGATACTTTGAAGGCGCCCCGGAGGAGTACCTAGACCACGCAGCTAGGTCGATCCTGAAGGCCCTGTCCGCCGGCACCTAGGCTAGAGGTTCGCATTTTATCAAGATGCAAACTACCTTGTTTCAGATGTTGCCTTCTCAGGTCCAGCGTCGTCCTCCAACTTTCCAAGATCCGACCATTCCTTGAACCAGTCAGGGTCCCAGTGAAAGTATTCCCCGACTAGTAGTCGCGCTTTTTCTCCTCTTCGATACTTCTCGGTCCATTCTGGGTGTTCCTTGAGGAACTTCTCATCCGACTTATCAAGCATCTTATTGTAGATCGTCATCGCCTTGCCGAATGCCTTCTGTGCCTTCTTTTTGTCAGTGTCCCAGAAGAGGAGATTAAAGAAGAGGTCATCCAGCAATTCCCTCCAAGTCCCATCGGCAGCCTCGGCAGTCATACCTATTGGTATGTTCTTATTTGCTTTGCTGAAGAGGACATCATAGAGGCCTCCTCCCCAGCCTTCGAAGTAAGTCCTCAGTCCAATGAGTGCCTTCTTGAGCTCGTCAGTGGCGTTCTCGCCTCTTGCCTTATCGATTCGGTCCTTCAGCGCCAGTATCTGCATTCCCGTGTCTTTCAGGAAAGTATGGTCCAAGAAATTAGCCATTCTCAGCATTGACGCAGTGAGATCATCAAGAGCCATCAAGTCCTGATATCACCCTTCAGAGAAAAAGGCTTGCGGCGGTGTGCATTCAAAATGATGCAAACGAACTCTTGATCTGCGATATCCCCCTCGGAAAAGACCTCTACGTCAAAGTGTCCCTGGGCTAGTCGTTCAATAATGGAAACTGGGGTATTCGTACCATTACTCCGTGACTATTTGCGAGAGGACTACTCGAAATGCTTATATCTCTCGTTCGTATCGTTCGGTCGATGGCAGAAGAGATTGCCGTGGGTCAAGAGAGAGCCTCCGGCGTGAATCCGATCCACATCTCTGCGAGAGATGTGACCGTCAGCTTCGGGTCGGTGACGGCTCTTGACGGATTCACTGCGGATATTCCGCGCGGAATTGTCGGTCTCTTGGGACCCAACGGCGCGGGAAAGAGCACTCTCATCAAGGCCTCTCTTGGACTCCTGGTCCTTGACAGAGGAACGATATCTGTTGGCGGACTGGACCCCCAAACCCAGAGCCTCCAGATCAGGGACTTTATCGGATACATGCCCGAACACGATTGCCTCATACCGTCAATCAACGCGGTGGAACTCGTGTCCTATCTGGGGATGATCTCGGGCATGGTGTCTCGTGACGCGATCCAGCGCAGTCACGAGATGCTGGATTTCGTGGGGATCGGGGAAGAGAGGTACAGACCGATCAAGTCCTACTCCACCGGCATGAAGCAGAAGGTGAAGCTCGCGCAGGCGATAGTCCACGATCCCAAGCTCTTGTTCCTAGACGAGCCGACCAGCGGCATGGACCCTCAGGGAAGGGAGGAGATGCTAAGCCTCGTGACTAAGATGGCATCTTCCGAAAAGACGATTGTCGTTTCGTCTCATATCCTTGAGGATCTCGAACGGATTTGCGACTACGCCGTCATAATCGACAACGGAAAGCTGGTTCGTTCCGGTGAGATGACGACTCTCTTGGCTGGCGAAGAGGGGGTACGTAGCCTCACCGTTCGAGGCAGCGAACAGGCTTTGTCGGGATATGTGCGGGCTCTGGAGCAGGTTTGCCAGATAGTTGACAGGAAGGACGAGGCTGGAGAATTCACTCTGCTCATCCGGGGGTGCGAGGACGGGAAGAAGGTCTTAAGATTGGCTGCCGAGAATGGCGTCCAAGTGAGGAGCTTCCGCCCAGAGAGGCTGGATCTCGAAGAGGTGTTCCTCCGAGCATTCAGGGGAGGCGGAAGAGATGGGCATTAACCCCATCGAGTATCACCCGTGGAAGGGTGAGAGGACCGCCGTGAATCTTCGGCTCTACGTCATCTTTCGAAGCGTGTTCCGACACAAGCTCTCCTCGATAGGTGTCATCGTACTGATGGTTCTGGGATTCATGCTCGTCCACACGTTTAGTCTGTTTACGATCATCCTCGTCTCTCACGACAAACTAGAGGGTTCCGATATGACCTCCTACCTGGGAAGCGGCTTGTTCACGGTTCTTTCCATTCTTCTGGCTGCTGTGGTGACGTCCGACCTCATATCGGAGGACTTGGCCAACCGCTCTTTTGTTCTATACTTTTCGAGGGCACTCAAAGTCAGGGACTATCTGGTCGGCAAGGCCGCCGGTGCGCTGCTCGTGATGAGCCTTTTCTGCGTGATTCCCCCAGTCCTTATCGCCTCCGTTTCAATAGCGACCCAGACCGGCAGCGACTATGGGCACAGCTTCGAGGTCTTGGGAGAGACAGTGCTGGTCGGAGCTCTCATGACCTTGTTCTTCGTCCCGTTCGGCCTGATGATTTCATCCTTCACCAGAAGGAAGAGCTACGCAGCGGTCGGAACCTTCATGGCATTCTTCGGCTTGACCGTTGTCGTGGAGATATTCTCCCAGTTCTCCAGGGGATGGAGAGTCATCAGCCCGATCGATTCGCTATCAATCCTCTTCAAGTGGTTGTATGAGGGACAGGTTCCGAGCTATGTCGATAAGACCGCCCTTCTCCTGATCGTAGCATCTCTGATCATAGTCCCAGCCGTGATAGTGTACTTCAGAATGACTAGGGAGGTGGTTGGCAAGTGACCTCTCAGGAGAATGGACCGATGCCCATCGTACAGGCACAAGCCCTTAGCAAATGGTACGGGCAGGTGATAGGCCTCAACGGCTTCGCACTCAGAGTCATGCCGGGTATAACTGGCATAGTCGGCCCAAATGGCTCTGGCAAGAGCACTTTATTCAAGCTCATATTGGGCCTCATCAAACCCAATGCGGGCAGCATTTCGGTGCTCGGAAAGATTCCGTGGAAGAACGCCCAGCTGCACTCCTCGATCGGTTTCTGCCCTGACTATGAGTCGCTTCCTGCCGATTCGACCGGGCGCGAGTATCTGACCCTCATCGGAAAACTACAGATGATGCACGGCACGGCACTGTCAAAGCGCATCCAAGAGGTCGTCAAGCTGGTCGAAATGGAGCGAGCTATTGACCGAAAGACTGGGGGCTACAGCAAGGGAATGAAACAGAGGATGAAGATCGCCGGGGCGCTCCTGCACGACCCCAAGCTGCTCATACTCGACGAGCCGCTCAGCGGGACAGACCCGCTGGTGCGGAAGGACATCATCGACCTGATCAAGATGCTCAACAGGGACCACGGGCACGACGTTATCGTGAGCTCTCACGTCCTCTTCGAGATAGAGCGTATGACCCACAGTGTGGCTTTGGTCTACCGGGGGAGGGCGGTTGCGTCAGGAGACATATCCGAGATCAGGAATCTCATGGACAGACACCCGCATAATATCATCATAGAGGGGGAGAGGGTGACTGCCCTGGCAAAGATCCTGCTCGATCAGGACTATGTTGTGTCGGTGGCTTTCAACGACAACAAGGACAGCTTGACGGTCCAAGTGTCAAAACCCGATGATTTCTTCAACGGTCTTCCGGCGCTTATCGACAAAGCTCAGTGCTCCGTGAGCAAGATGTACAGTCTGGACGATAACCTCGAGGCTGTCTTCAGGTATCTCGTGGGGAGGTAGAGGGATGGACATAAAGAGAGTCTTCGTTGGGATTCAAGCGCTGACATTCTACTCGACGAAGAAGCTGCTCTTTGGCAAGAAGGCGATTATTACGATCCTCGTCACTTTGTTCGTCGCCGCAGTCATGGGCTATGCGGGTTCGCAGAGCAAGGCCCCGCTCGAAGATGGGACGAATCTGATGGACACGCTGATCCTCTTCTTCTTCATGCCGGTCATGGCGATGATCTTTGGCTCGTCACTGATACGTGATGAGATTGACGATAAGAGCATCACACATGTTGCAACTGCGCCCCTAGACCGCGCATTCTCATACTTGGGATACTACCTGCCCCTGGGAATAGCAACCGCCATCTCGATGGTCGCGATCAGCACGGTCGGATGGCTCGCTTTCTTCGGACAACATG
>CALMQK010000340.1 GCA_937872085.1 uncultured euryarchaeote | reverse complement strand
GATGCGCGCCCTTCGTTCTGTGTCGCCTCCCCAGTCGTCCTCCCTTCGGTTGAGATAGGGCGAAAGAAAGCTGCATAGGAGAAATCCGTGTGCACAATGCAACTGGACGCCATCCGCCTTGGCCTCTCTCGCCCTGCGAATTGCTTCGACGAAGTCATCGATCATATCCTGGATTTCCCTCTCGGTCATCTCCTTGGATGTTCGGGTCGTGCCCGGAATCTCAAGTTTGCTGGGCGTTATCGGCGTGCCGCATTCCTTGGCGACGAGGGCGCTCCTCCCGCAATGAACGATTTGGATGAAGAATCTGGAACCGTGCTTCCTTATCGCCGCGGACAACCTTGCGTACCCGTCGATGAAGCGATCGTCATAGATTCCCTGCTGCCCCTTGGAACCCTTCCCGCAGGGCGAGATGTACGAGTATCCGGATGTTATGAGCCCGATCTTACCCATCGCAAGTCTCTCATAGATCTCCTGAATCCGATCCGTGATAGCGCCGTCCTTCTGCGCGAGACATTCATGTGTGGCAGACCGGACGAAGCGGTTCCCTATCCTAGCCGATCCTATGCTGATCTCGTCAAACAGATGACCGGCGTCCTCGTTCGTCATGACAGGACGCTATCTAGCCGATGGGCATTAATGATTCTCTTTGACTGCAGCAAAGGTCAAATCGCGGCAGGGGCGCCCCGAAGAGAAGAAAGGAAAGGGTCCAAGGGGACGGGCGAGAAGTATCAGCTCCGGCGTTTGCGAGCCAGTCTTGTTCATTCCCTTGATTCTCAGGGTGAAAACTAGTATTCTCTTGAACGGCTCCGATTCTGTTATCATCGTGTAAGGCGATTTGCCACCTCGATGGAGTCCATATCCCTGGTGGTCCCGAAGAAGAAGGCGGAGCCGGTGAGGCGCAAGCTCATCGAGAAGGGGGTCCTGAGGAGGGACCTCCAGATACGCTCCGATGCCAAGAGTGTGTACCTTCCAGTCACCCAGAGGATAGACCTGGGGTATCCGATCGAGAAGATGGATTTCAAGGAGATGGAGCTCCAGGTGTCCGACTATCGCCTCTTGGTGGATGTTCCTGAAGAGATTCGACCTCTGCTCCCATCCTCCTTTGACACTGTCGGGTCCATCGCCATCGTGAAGATGGAGGATGAAGTGGCGCCCTATGCGGCCAAGATAGGAAAGGCGATCATGGCCACCCAGATATCCATCAAGACCGTGTGCATGGACTCGGGCGTAATTGATGAATTCAGAACCCGGGACGTGAAAGTCGTAGCGGGCGAGAAGACGACGGAGACCATCCACAAGGAGTACGGCCTCACCTTCAAGGTCGACGTGGCACGGGCTTTCTTCACACCCAGGCTGGCGACCGAACGCCAGGCGGTGGCGAAGCAGGTCAAGCCCGGCGAAGTCGTGATCGACATGTTCGCTGGCATAGGTCCTTTCTCGATAATGATCGCGAAGACCGGCTCTCCCAGGATCGTGTACGCTATCGACATGAACCCTGATGCGATCGAACTCATGAAGGAGAACATCGCTCTTAACAAGGCGGCCTCCGTGAGTCCGATGTTGGGGGATGCGCGGGAGCTGGTACCTCGACTCGAGAAGGCGGACCACGTAGTCATGAACCTGCCCCACGATGGCAGGGGTTTCATCGGAGAAGCGATCAGGGCGTTGAAACCCGGAGGGGTGATACACTTCTATGAGATCACGGAAGAGGACGAGGTCCAGAAGAGCCTGGACGAGATCGCCGATGCTGCCAGACGAGATGGCAGGCTGATGAAAGAGCTGGCGAGGAGAAGGATCAAGAGCTATTCTCCGACCATGACCTTCTACGGATTCGACCTGCAGTTCTTGTGAGCTCATCTGGAGCGCGTGTCCGGACCAGGGCTTTTCGGATCGAGTGTTATCCCCCTCTGTTGGTGATAGTTGCCCGAGCGCTGCTCGTAGGTCTTCTTTGGCCGAGATCGCAGCTCGGAGAACACGACCTGCGCAAACCGGTCACCGATAGGTATGCCGACATCTCCGGAAGACGCATTGAATGCTGAAAAGGTCAGATTCCCGTTGAACCCAGCATCGATTCGTCCAAAAGAGGCTAATATCCCTTTCCGCGCCCAAGTGGTCCTGATCCATATCTCACCGACCAACGTCGGGGGCAGGACGAAGTACTCCTTCGTCGCCACCACGAACCAAAGGTTCGATGGTATCTTGACCGTCCCTTCCTTGCGTCTCAAGCCGGTGGAAGGGATCAGCACTTCCTCGATCGTCACGTCATAACCGTTCGGGGTGAGGTTGCGCTCGTTGTAGCCCTCGATCCTCAGGGACTTGTCATCGAGAAAGGCGACTATGTCTGCATCGGACAAGACGGCCATCGTCGGTTCACCCTTTTCGAGAGTTCTTCCGTTCACGAGCTGGCCGAGGCTCGGACATCCCCTTCTTCCCTAGCTGCTCCGCAGTCCTGTCCGCCAGCGCTTTGAACCTCTCGAAGGCAGGTGTCCATTTGCCCTCGAGTTCCAGCTTGAAGCTTTCTGAAACATCACTCGGACCCCTCAGGTCGACGGGTCCGAATCCTTCCCTGGCCAAGATATCATCCACGGGCTTCGCGGCCTGTGAGATCCTCTCCCATCTGAACAGCTGGCCTATGCCCTCGAGCTCTTTCACGAGGTCCCCGATGTACTCCGTCCCCAGCTTTCCCAGGAGCCTGACATACAGTCCCGCGAGCTCCTTTGCGGAGCCCATGGCAGCCTTCCTCAGTTCCCTGAGCAGCTCGTCCAGGTCGCTCTCCTTCATATCTTCGAGCTTCCTCGGTGAGGCCTCCAAGGAATCCTTCACCGCTGCCATGATCGCGGGCTCGAGTTCGGTCTCAACCGTCCGGACTATCACGACGCCGTGCCTCGCGAGGTCGCCCTTCGCTTCGGTGAGTTCCTTCAGCAACCCTGGGTCGAGATTAGACGCCATCGTGATCAGATCTCGGTGAACCCCGCTACGGTCTTCTTGTCCAGTTTCTTCACGACCTCAATGATGAGCTTGACGCAGTTCTCGGCGTCCGTCATACTGAACAGACCAACGTGCGAGTGTATGTGTCTTGTCGGGACCCCGATCACGACACTGGGGCAACCAGCATTGGCGATGTGTATCACGCCCGCATCCGTCCCCCCTCTCGCGATCTGGGATAGCTGGTAGGGGATCTTCGCCCTATCCGCCGTCTTGACGACGAGGTCGACCAGTGCCTGGTTCGGGATCATGGAGGAATCATATGTGGTGATTGATGGGCCGTGCCCCATCTTGGTCGGGGCCTCGTTCGGTTCGATGCCGGGCACGTCTCCAGCGATGTCGACCTCGAGCGTGAGGCACACATCTGGCTTGGTCACGAACGCAGTGGTCCGCGCCCCCCTGAGCCCGACCTCCTCCTGTGTGGTCGCTGCCCCGATGACCAGGTTCGGATGGCTGATCTTCTTCTCCACCAGCGCCCTGACGACCTCGGCAGCAGTCCACGCGCCTATCCTGTCATCGAACGCCTTTCCAATTGCTATCGTGTCCCTGCCCTTTCTCTTTCCGTCCTTGAATATCCGCTTGGTCATCGTGGAGAAGTGCGAGTCGGGGATGACCGGGTTTCCTATCCTGGCTCCCATCGCTTTCGCCTCATCCTCATTCGATGCTCCTATGTCTATGAACATCTTCTCCTTGATCACGACCTTCTCCCTCTCCGAGGCCGGGAGGAGGTGCGGTGGCTTCGCCGCGATCACTCCAGGGACCATGCCCTTGTCCGTCTTGACTATGACCCTCTGCCCCAGGAGGACCTGGTCGAACCATCCGCCGAGCGGGTTGAAGGTCAGGAATCCGAGCTTGTTCACTGACGAGATGATGAAACCGACCTCGTCTATGTGTCCCGGAAGCAATACAACGGGGCTGCTCGATGTCCCCTTCTTGGTGAACATGAGCGAACCTAGCTTGTCAGTATATACTTCGTCCGCGAACTTCGAGACGTAGTTCTTCATTATCCTTGCGGGCTCCCTCTCAAATCCAGAGGGCCCAAAACAGTTCGTTAGCTCCTCGAGCAATCTCATTGCCTGCTGGTCTGCCAGAATCATCACCTTGACGCGCGCATCAGGTTGACGATAGATAACCCTTGCTGTGCCCAGGGCTCGGGCAGCGAAAAGATTCAACTATCTATCCAGCGTTGCGTATCTGGGATGCGCTCTTGAAGCGAACGACTCATCTTCTCACGGGGGCCGCGATAGGGTCGCTGATGTCCCTGCTGCTCCACCAAGACACGATAAGTCTGATGGCGATCGGCGCTGCCTTCGGTGTCCTTCCCGATATCGATATCCTGCTCTCTGGGTTCGGGAAGCGCATTCATCGGTCGCCTGCCACTCACAGCCTACTTGCATCAAGCATCATGGCGCTGGCTTGGCTATTGCTTGTAGTACCTATGGGTCGGTCTCTCGACCCGAATCCATTCTCCGGGATACCTCCTCTTCCCTCCACCGTCATCGCTTTTCTGGCTTCCTTCCTCCACTCGGCCGAGGACTCGTTGTCA
Organism: uncultured euryarchaeote; assembly: GCA_937872085.1. Taxonomy (GTDB): domain Archaea; phylum Thermoplasmatota; class Thermoplasmata; order UBA10834; family UBA10834; genus COMBO-56-21. The sequence goes on along the minus strand of CALMQK010000340.1, from coordinate 668 downwards.
GTGTACGGCTGCAGACTGTTCTACCCGGTTTCTCGCAGGGTATTCAAAGGGCCAGTCAGATACGACGATTGGGCTGCGAACGGCGTGCTCTCCTTTGTCGCCGTTGCTGCTATCGTGGCGTCTCAGTTGGGAAGTCGCCCATTGTCCTGACTCGGAGGGGGAAGGTATAAATTCGATAAACGGCATCCTGCAGAAAAGGTGGTAGGCCAGCATGTCAGTTGTTCTTCCGGACCTCAAGTACACGAAGGATCATGAATGGGTTAAGGTGGAGGGTAAGCTCGCGCGAGTGGGCATCACCGACCACGCACAGACCGAGCTGACTGAGATAGTCTTCGTCGAACTGCCAGGCCTGGGCAAGGAAGTCAGCACCGGAGATGTCCTTGGGAATGTCGAGTCCGTCAAGACCGTCTCGGAAGTGTTCGCGCCAGTATCGGGCGTTGTCAAGGAGGCCAACGGAAAGCTCGTCGACTCCCCAGAATTCCTGAACAAGGATCCGTATGGCCAGGGATGGGTCGCAGTCCTCGAGATGAGCGACCCGTCCGAGACATCCAAGCTGATGTCTGCCGAGGACTACAAGAAGCTCCTCGGGGAGTAGACGAGGTAAGCTACCGGTCATCTGAGGGCGGACCATGAAGAAGGGAATTACCCCAGATGAGGCCGAGGATTGC
>CALMQK010000339.1 GCA_937872085.1 uncultured euryarchaeote | reverse complement strand
CGTCATCGACCGTGAATGAACACCCCGGATCGAGACAATAAGGTGGCGCGAAGGTCGTTGGTCGGAGATTGAGAAGGCGTTCGAAGACATCTGCTCTGAGCGATGTGGCATGGCCATGATGCCGAGTCAACCATCGAACCCACGTCCGAAGAGTATGCACATCATTCGAAAGAGGTCATCCGAGCTGGTTCGGACTTCCGTCAGGAGATCATGTCCTCTTGATGAAGACAAACTTGTGCGGACCGTATTCCACGGTTTCGCATATCATTCGAAATGGAATTCGTCACGGTTAAGTACATTGCGGTCTCTCCACTCCTGGGACAGCTGGTGAACAATGGTCAAGACAAGTTGCGGCATGTGCTATGGTACCTGCACCGTTGACGTCCGCGTCGAGGATGGAATCGTCGTAGGGGTCGAGGGCGACCCCGATTCGCCGCAAGGCTACGGGAACATTTGCGCCAAAGGCATCTCCGCCCCGATGATGCTCTACGATCCTAGCAGGCTCAACTATCCCATGATCCGGACGAATCCCGTGAAAGGAATCGGTGTTGACCCCGGGTGGAAGAGGATCAGTTGGGACGAGGCGATGGATCTCCTCACCACAAAACTGCGAGAGTGTATGCAGAGAGATCCACGTGGACTGTACTGTGTCGGCAGCCCCACTTTTCCTGCGGAGAGAGCATTCAACATCCTCAGCTTCAGAAAGGCGTTCGGCACCCCCAACTACTACACTGGTGGCGGTGGACTTCACTGCGGGAACGGAGCCCATATGATCGGCGGGATCTATCACGCCTCTTGGTCCGTCATTCCAGATTTCAAGTACTGCAACTTCGCTATCTACTGGGGCTGTTCCAAGGGCCACGGAGCGGGGCATGCTGCCAACGTCGCGGCCAAGCAAGCGGCCGATGCCAAGGCAAGAGGAATGAGGCTCATAGTGTTCGATCCGTTCCTGAGCACACAAGCATCGACCGCAGAGGAGTGGGTGCCGATCAAGGCTGGCACTGACGCGGCGGCAGCACTGGCGATGACCAACCTGCTCGTGAACGACTACGGGCTCTTCGACACCCAGTATCTGAAATGGAAGACCAACGGACCCTATCTTGTCGGGCCGGATGGATTGTACATACGTGATAACAAGTCAGGAGTCCCTCTTGTTTGGAACAACGTCGACAACAAGCACGAGGCTTTCACATCAAAGAACGTGAAGGACTGCGCATTGACAGGCGACTTTGAGGTCAACGGAGTGAAATGCTCCCCCTCCTTCCAGCTCCTCAAAGAGCACCTCAAGAAGTACTCCCCAGAATACGCGTCAGGAATCTGTGGAGTCCCGGCCACCACGCTGAGGAGAATCGCAAAGGACTTTGGTGAAGAGGCAAAGATCGGAAGCACGATCACGATCGACGGGAAAGTGTTGCCCTACAGGCCGGTGGCTTCGATCTACTTCCGGGGATCGCAGGGACACTACAACCAGGCTTGGGACTGCATGTCCCTGGTCCTGCCGAACCACATAGTCGGAGCGGCAGATGTGCCCGGCGGGGCTCTGGCATTTGGTCCGCCCGTCCACCTCGGATATCCCGGGACTGGAAAGCTCAAGTACTCAGTGGAACCCGACAAGGACGGACTCCTAGTCGCCCGCAACTGGCCATACTCCCATCTGCCCTATCCACCACCCGAACCTAAGGACCCGCCCGAGAGGCTCGATCTCCAGGACATGTTCTACATTCCGACCTATACGACGATCATGGCCTGGGACAACAACGAGGAGCTTTGGCAGAAGTTCAAGATACCCTACAGGCCCGACGTGATGATCAGCTTCGCGACGAATCAGATCATGTCGGTGGGGAACCCGAAGACTCTGCTGGAGAACTTCCTCAAGAAGTTCAGGTTCATCGTCTCGTTCAACATATACTCGACGGAGTTCGAGGAGGCGGCGGCAGACTTGGTCCTGCCAGACGCTTGTTTCCTCGAGCGCTATTCATCCGCAACCACTTTCCCGACCGTGGGGGTCTCGTGTCACGCCACGGGGATGGGCGAGTGGATATGGGCGATCAGGCAGCCGATCGTGAAGCCGATGGCCGAGCGGAGGGCGATGATCGACGTCATCCTGGAATTGTCGGAAAGGCTCGGCCTTCGAGACAAGTATATGGAAGCCGTCAGGGAGTGGGTCAACAGGGCCTACGGTGGCGACCTCGACTTCAAGAAGGTGCTCGACCCGAAGGAGAAGCTCAACTTCGAGACCATCCTGGATGTCATCATGAAGGACAGGTTCGGCCCGGAC
>CALMQK010000338.1 GCA_937872085.1 uncultured euryarchaeote | reverse complement strand
CTGGGCCCGAAGCTGAAGGACGCGATGTCCGAGGTCGTGGGGCTCCTCACGAAGGTGGATGAGAACGAGCTCGTCAAACACCTTCGTGCCAACCAGAAGATACGGCTCGGCGGCTTCGACCTCACAGAGGAGGACGTCATAGTATCGGAGAAGGACAAGATAGGGTTCTCCCACGCGAGTATAGGCGACATGCACGTCTTCGTCGCGCTGGAGGTGACCCAGAACCTGAAGCTCGAAGGACTGGCAAGAGAGGTCATCCGAAGGATACAGCATATGAGGAAGGAACAGAAGCTGGACTTCGAGACGACGATTGAGGTAGCGTATTCAGGCCATCCTGACCTGGAGAAGGCGATCTCGTCGCACATGGTTCACATAACGCACGAGACGCATGCAGCCAGGATGGTCAGAAGCGCAGAGCTCTCAGGCGCCACGAAGTGGGTCATAAACAAGATGCCCTTGGAACTCACGGTCAGGAAGTCCTGATACTGATTCCCGTCTTTTCGGGGTGGAGCGGTTTCTGCATGACGTAGGCGTCTCTTCCTAGCCCGTAGAAGTCCCTTATCATGCCGTTGATCTCGTATCCCTTGGATTCATAGAGCGCGATCGCCGCGCCGTTCGCCACATCCACTTCGAGTGTTGACATTTCGAGGCCGAACCTGAGGAATTTCCTCTCACATTCCTCCAACAGCCGGACACCGGTCCCTTTCCTCCTGGATCCAGGTAGGACGGCTACTGATGCGATCCGCCCTTCCTGGCGCTCTTCGGATATCATGCACATGGCGGATCCGACCACATCATCTGCCTCGATTGCCACCATCACGAAAGTATCGTTCCTTTCGATGAATGAGCGGACCGTGTCCGCGCTGAACATCTCGATCCCGAAGCATTCCTCCTCGATCCTCAGCAGCCCTGGGAGGTCCCGCACGTCGGCCGTCCGCACGATCACGGCCAGCATATCACCGTCTGGGGGATATGTTCGTTGCCACTCTCCGTCCGAAGGGCTTATATTCGCAATGTCTCTTCGGAATCTGGAATGCTGTCGGTCAAGCAAGCCCTGTCCAAGGACCAGGTCGGCAAGATTGTCCAGGTAAGGGGCTGGATATACAGGACCCGCTCGAGCGGGGGCATAGTGTTCGCGGTCCTCAGGGACGTCAGTGGGATCATCCAGACCACTGTCAAGAAGGGAGCAGTCTCGGAAAAGGACTTCGATGACGCCCAGAAGGCAGGCATCGAATCGTCGGTCATGATCGAAGGCGAGGTCGCAGAGGATAAGCGTGCCCCCGGAGGTTACGAGATCCGGGCGACCAAGTTCCAGGTCTACGGCTTCTCGGACGGCTTCCCTATCACGGAATACCAGAGCACCGAGCTGCTCCTCGACCTCAGGCATCTGTGGATAAGGTCAAGGGAGCAGACGGCGGTCGCGAAGGTGAAGGCGTCGCTCCTCCGCGGGGCGAGGGAATGGTTCCACGACAACGAGTATGTCGAGGTCACGCCGCCGATAATCACTGGTGTAGCAGCAGAGGAAAGCACGACCCTCTTCCAGGTCAAGTACTTCGACAGGATCGCCTACCTCTCGCAGAGCGCGCAGTTCTACTTGGAATCATTGATCTACTCCCTCGACAAGGTATACTCACTGACGCCCTCATTCAGAGCGGAGAAGTCCAGGACGCCTCGTCATCTGGCGGAATACTGGCATCTGGAGATGGAGGCCGCCTGGCTCGAGAACGAGGACAACATGAAGGTCCAGGAGCAGCTCATAACGTCTATGCTGCATAACGCGGTCAAGGAATGTCCTGAGGAGCTGACTTTCATGAAGAGGGACCCGGCGACTCTCAAGAAGATCGAGCCTCCGTTCGAACGCATGAACTACCAGGAGGCGATGGAGACCCTTCAGAAGAAAGGCCTCGATGTCTCTTGGGGTAGCGACCTCGGTGCCATCGAGGAGCGCGCGCTCACGCAGGATCGATTGGTCCCCATGTTCGTGGTCAACTATCCGAAGGAGCTCAAGCCGTTCTACATGAAGGAGAACCCTGAGGACACGAGGACTTACAAGAACAGCGACCTGCTCGCCCCAGAGGGATACGGAGAGATAGTCGGGGGAAGCGAGAGGGAGACGGACAACGAGTTGATGCTCGAGCGGCTCAGGGACAAGGGGGAGAGCATAGAGAATTACAAGTGGTATCTCGACCTGAGGAAGTACGGTTCCGTGCCACATTCAGGTTTCGGTCTCGGACTGGAACGGATAGTCACCTGGGTCTGCAAGCTGGACCACATAAGGGATTCTATCCCATATCCGAGGACCGTTGCGCGCGTCTACCCGTGATCACGGGCCGGGCTTTCCAGTCTTGCCTGGCATGGCCGCGAGGCCGTCAGGGACGATTCGAGACTGTGCTTCAGCCCTTCTTACCCCGGGCAGCCATCTTCGTGCAGTACTTGACGTATATATCCACTGCCCTGGCCACCTCGGAGACGTCGATGTGCTCATCGTCACAGTGACACACTTTGGGATCACCAGGTCCGCACACGATGGCGGCGTTCCCGTGTCCCTTGAACATGACCATCTCCGTTGCGTATGGAACGGTGATGAGCCTCGCTTTGCTCCCCACGACCTCCTTCAAGATTCTCACTGCCGGCAGCTCAGGGTCCGTCTCGACCGGGTCGAGTTGATGGAGGATCTTGAGCTCGTAGCCGCTCCTACCTATCCTCTTTCTCACGAGTTCAAGGATCGACTCTGGAGTCATGCTGGCCGGGTACCTCGCGTCGACATCTGCAACGCACTCGTCCGGGATGACGTTGATCTGCGTCCCGCCCCTGATCATGTCTATGCACATCGTCAAGCTCGCAAGCGAGTCGTGAGGCACTTTCGTCAGGTCCTCTAGCTTGCAGAGCATCTTGGTCATCTTCGTAATGGCATTCTCGCCCAGCTCAGGCATGCTGGCGTGCGCGGACACGCCACCAGTCTTCAGGGAGAACTGAAGAAGCCCCTTCTCTCTCACCACGATGTCGAAGCCAGTCGGTTCCGCGACAAGGATCGCTGAGGCCGTCCTCATCGCCTTATCCTTTGCGGCTGCCTCCGCCCCCTTCATGCCGGTCTCCTCATCTGTCGTGAAGCATACTGAGAATGGCACTTCGGCCGCCACGAGATCCTCCGCGGCCACCAGAATCGCAGCGCATCCGCCCTTCATGTCGCATGCTCCCCTTCCGTACATCTTCCCATCGACCGTTTCTCCGTCCTTGTAATCCCAATTGACTCCGTGGGGAACGGTGTCGAGATGGCCAGAAAGAAGGACGCCCGCCTTGCCCGACTGCGCGATGATGGCCGGTCGACCTGCTTTGTTATGATATCTGGGTTCAAGACCGGTTCTCTTGAGCCTGTCAGATACGTAATCGACGATCGGCTTGATGTCGTCCTCGGCAGTGCTCTTCAGCATCACGAGCTCTCCGAGCGTCTTTGCCGCCTTGCCCAGATTGCTCACCCTCTCTTGTGGTCCTTCGCCAACCTGTCTGCTATCTTGACAATCAGCTTCACCATGTTCTCCATATCCAAAATGCTGGCGACCTCGGTGGGTGAGTGCGTGTACCTCATAACGATACCGAGGGGCATCATCAGGCATCCCGTGTCCTGCATCGCAGCTCCGTCGGTGGCACCGCCACCGGTCCCGTATTGCAGCGGGAGCTTCGCGGCTCTCGCGACCTGCTCCACCAGCTTCCTGAGTTTCGGAGACGCGATCGCCTCACTGTCGAACATTCTCAGGGCAGGACCGCCCCCCACCATGACCTTCTCATAGACTTCCTCAGTCATTGGCGCATCTGTTGTCGTCATCGTGTCGACGGCGAAGACATATTCAGGTCGCAGGTTGAACGCTACCGCCCTCGCGCCCCTTAGACCGATCTCCTCCTGAACGCTCCACACCAGGGTCACTCTGATCGGCAGCCTCTTGTCCTTCAGCTGCTCCAGCGCGTCCAGTAGGATCGCGCATCCCCCTCTGTCGTCGATGCCTCTCGCGCATATGAGGTCCTTGGTGATGTAGGTGATATCCTTCTTGATCACCATGGGGTCGAGCACCCTGACGCCGAGCCTCTCGGTATGCTTCCTGCTCCTTGTCCCGATGTCGACCCTGAGGTCCTGCCATCTTACGACCTTCTTCGCCTCTTCCATGTCGGTCATCAGATGCGGTGGCTTGATCCCGATGACGCCTGACACGATGCCTTTCTGGGTCTTGATCTCGACCACTCTGCCCACCAGGGTGCGGTCGTCTATCCCTCCTACCTTCCTGATCCTCAGCGATCCGTCGGACTCGAGCTTGGTGACGATGAGCCCCAGCTCGTCCATGTGGGCCACGAAGATAACCAGGGGGCCGGCATCGCCTAGCTCCACCATGAGGTTTCCCAGGTTGTCCTCGACGGCCTTGAGACCCTTGTCCTCAATCTTCCCTCTGATGTAGTTCCTGATGTCATCCTCGAACCCAGAGACTCCGGGTATCCTGATCATCTCTTCCAAGTATTCCTTCAATTCAATCACTTCACGAACGGTGGTTTCACTATCTCTGCCGGGACGACGGTTTCTCTGACCTCGATATCGACCCTGGTCCCTTGCTTGGACATGGATAACGGGACGTAGCCCATAGCTATGCCCTTCCTGAGCAGAGGCGACATCGTTCCGCTGGTGACGATCCCGAGCTTGTCGCCCCCCGATCCTATTGCGTATCCGTGCCTGGGTATCCCCCTGCCCTCGCACATCATGCAGACGAGCTTGTCGTACTTGCCCGAGGCCCTCTGTCCGACCATGATCTCCTTTCCGATGAAGTCGTGATCCCAATCGATGACCCATTGAGGCCCTGTCTGCAGGGAGCTCTGGTTCCCATCGAAGTCGGTACCCGAGAGGAGCAGAGCCTTCTCCAATCTCAGTGTGTCCCTCGCGCCCAGCCCGATGGGCTTGAGGCCGAACGATCTTCCCTTCTCGAGGATCGCATCCCACAACTGGACCGCGTTGGCGCTATCACAGAAGATCTCGAACCCATCCTCGCCGGTGTACCCGGTCCTCGAGACGAATGCGGGCGCTCCGCCTCCCGAGCCGTTCAGCATGTCCCTTCCCTTCAGGAGGACGGTGGATGATGGGCGGCCGTCAGAGGGAACTTTGTCCATTCTGAGGAAACCACCCCAGAACCGCCTCAGGTTCGAGAGATCGAACGAGGTCAGCTGTCCCACGACATCCTTCGCAGCCGGCCCTTGCACCGCGATCTTGGCGATCTCCAGGGATTCGTCCTTCAGCTCCTGACCGCGAAGATGCTCCTCGATCCACTTCCTCATCTTCTGCGCGGTCGCGGCATTGGGCACCATGAAGAATTCGTCCTTCCCGAGGACCGTGATGATCGTGTCATCGAGGATCTTCCCCCCGTCGTTCAGCATGTGGGTGTAGACGCACTTGCCCAGCGGAGCGCTCGCGACGTCGTTGGTGCTCAAGTGATTGATAAGGGCTCCTGCGTCCTCCCCGCGTATGACGAAAGCCCCCATGTGGGACACGTCGAACGCTCCCGCATGCTTCCTGACCGCCAAGTGCTCGTCGATTATGGTCGTGTACTGGATGGGCATGTCCCAACCCTCGAACCAGACCATCTTCGCTCCGAGCGCGACGTGTGCTTCGTGGAGAGGGGTCTTGCGCATACGCCCGGATTACATCCTTAGTCCTAAAACCTTGGCGCTGCAATGCGACCAGAGTGGCTGAAGCTAGCTCATCTGTATTGGTCGATCAGCGCCGAGAAGTCCTTCTCGAGCTGGATGCTCATGGTGGGCTGCTCTATGACTTCCACATTCCTCTCGAGCAAGGCCAGCTCCTGCTCGCTGAAGGCGCTCGGGCTGATGGGTACGAGGACAGTGGACTTGCTTTGCATGACCTGCTCGTTGATGTGCTCTGCAAACCTGAGCACCTGCTGGAATCCGTTGTTGATGACAAGGTATTCGAGCCCGTCGATGAGGATGACGCACTTCTTGTATCGCTCGACGAATGAGGAAATGACTGTCGCGAGTGTGCCGATGCTCGTCGGGTTGTGATGGTCCTTTCCCGGCGTGTGCGAGAGCCACAGGATCCGGGTGTCCTTGAGCTCGAACGCCTCCCTGACTTTCTCTGGGAACTGTCTCGTGACACACAGACCGGGGTTACCTTGGGTGATGATCGATTCGAAGAGCTTGTATGATAGGAACGGCTTCCGCTCCTTGACAACATAGCAGAGGCCTTCCTCTGTGCGAATCGAATCTACGGCCGGCTTGTCTTCAGCTGAAATGGCCAACCCTCCCTTCATTTAACTTGGACGGGGCCGGCCATATTTATATGTTCTTACTTACTGCATAGAGTAATTCAGGGTTCACAACTAACGTCCAGGATTGAGCATTTGCCGCATCTTATCTTCCAGGACCTTTGCAGGAATGTCCAGCAGCGTTATGACGGTGGTCTTGCCTGAAATTCCGACGCCGCTCTTCTTTGCGCTGACCACTCCTAGCATGTCCAGGTCCTTCATGAGGCCCCAGAACGCCGTGTGCGCCCTGGGTTTCTCACCGTACTCCTCGCACGCAACCTTGTATGCCGACTCAGCGCCTCCAGTCGTTATGTATGCCTTTCCCCGAATGGCCCTCGCGATGCCCAGCAGCGCGAGCTTCTGGTGCAGTTCCAGCCCGACCAGCTTCGACTCCGTGACGGAGCTGTACGCCTCTGCCTTAGCGGCGCGGACGTGTTCGACCGTTATCCTCCCGGCACCTTCCTCGTCAGCTAACATGCCCGCCTTCTCGAGGATCTCGATCGCGAACCTCGCGTCCCCGAATTCGGATGATACCTCGGCGATCAGGTCGATCGAATCCGGGTCTATCGCATCGTCCTTGAGGGCCAGCTGCGTTCGTTGAGCGACTATGTCCCTGAGCTCTTCTGGGGGGTACTTCCCGAACTCCACTATGTTGGTCCGCTTGAAAGTGCTTGTGGAGGCAGGGTCGAGCATGTCATACACGTTCTTCTGCGATATCAGCATGAGCGAGACGAGCTCTCTGCCATCGAGCTTCTCCTCCCCGAAGCGCGTGAGCTTGTAGATGATGTCTGACCCGGCCTTCTTCAGGAGCATGTCAGCTTCATCGAGCACGACGAGCAGGTGGAGCTTGCGTTTCTCGAGGTCCTTCCGGAGTATCCTCAGCATCTCCGTGATGGAGAACCCCCTGTCCGGGAAGTTCGGTTGGAAATGGTTCACGATCTGGAGCACGACGCTGGACTCGCTGTTCCGCTGCCTGCAGTTCACGAGCACCCAGTCGACCGCCTTCTGCTTCTTCTCGGCGTATCCGACCATGTCCATGCAGAACCGCTTCGCCGTCGCGGTCTTACCAGTTCCGACGCTGCCCGTGAGCACGACGTTCTGCGACATGTTGGACTCCACGACCGGTTTGTAGAGCATGACGAGCTTCTTCATCTGGGTGTCCCTGTGGACCAGCTTCGGGGGGACATAGTCGAAAGACAGCACCCTCTGGTCCTTGAAAACGCTCTTACCTGGAGTCTCCCACATCTGATTCAGCTCTGGTCTGGATTCCGCCTCGCCATCGACGTAGCCTTACTTTAAGACATTCTCGCACTCTTGGGCGAACATGCCCCTGATACCAAAACGATTTAAGCTTTCAACGCGCTCGACGGACTCTGCGGATAGGTGAGATGGACGGCTCCGGAAGACGATGTTGTCAGTTCTGTGATCAAAGGCACCAGGGCCATGCTGAGCTCAGAGACCCTGCTCATTGAGGCGGTCCAGGACCTCGTCAAGGACGAGGTGAAGAGGACCATGAGGGAGAAACTCGATGCGAACCCCCAGCTGAAGGAAGAGCTCAAGCAGGCGGTGCAGGAGCTCCTGCAGGCGAAGGTGCACGAGGCCTACGCAGTGCTGAAGATAGGGAAGGTCGGCGCGAAGATAGGCATCGAGATGGTCCCGCCAGAGCTCCGGAGGGAGATCGGGCGAGAGCTGGCAACGATGTTCGAGAAGGAAGTCAGCAAGATGCTGGAGCAGAGCTGAAGCTCCTGGTCATACCTGAAGTCGTCACCGCTGGTTTTGCCCGCGTTTGGTTCTAGGTTTGAAGTAGAGAAACTCGAAGAGGTTTGAAAAAGAGCGGAGACTCTAGCCGAAGAGTGCGCTGAGACCGGCCGCAGCCTCTTCCTCAGAGACTCCCTTCTCCTCCTTCTTCTCCTCTTTCTTCTCTTCCTTCTTTTCGGCGGGTCCCGCAGCTGGGGCGACAGGCGCTGCGACCGCGGTCGCGATCGCCTCGTCTATGTTCACGCCTTCGAGGGCAGACACTAGCGCCTTCACGCGCGTGGCATCCACTTTGACGCCGGCTGCCTTCAGAACGTTCGTGATTCCATCTTCTGTCACCGGCTTCTTCGCCGCGTGCAGGACCATCGCGCTGTACACATACTCCATTCTCATGCCTCCTTACTTCGATTATCCGAATAGTCCGCTAAGACCGGCCGCAGCCTCCGACTCGGAGACCTTCTCCTCTTTCTTCTCTTCCTTCTTGTCCTCGCTGCCCTTCTTCTCAGGTGGTTTGGGCGCGTCGGTCAGGAGCTTCTTCAGATCCTCGTCGAGCCCGGCCGGTGCCTTGGACGCGAGCGAGAGCATCTGGAGGTTTGCCTTGGCCAGCATGATCTTGACAGTCTCGTGGGTGGCGATCCCCGCGTTGACCGCGAGGTTCAGGGCCTTCATATGCGCCAATGCGACCATCGGCCTTATCGTCGTCGTGGTCGGGAACCCGATGAAGATCGAGAGATTGAATGCGCCGGATGCTGCTCCCCATACTTGGCCCATGATCTTGACATCGTCGACCGCCAGCACGTCCTTCTGGTAGATCATGCCCTCCTCGAAAGCGGCTGAGAGGTTGAGACCCACTGTGAGCGGGTAGATCTCCAGCTTCGAGAGCACTAGCGCGGCGTCGCGCGGTATCTTGTCGCCCTTCTTGACGAGGATCTTGTCCTTCTTGATGACGACCTTGCCCTGCTCGATGGCCGCGGGCAGTCCTGCCTTCTGCAGCTCCCCCACGACCGGGCCAGGCTTGAAGGGCGTCTCCCCGGCCTTGATCTCGATGTCATCGGGTGCGATCTCTCCGCCCTTCGCCGGCATCTTCGTCTTGGTGGCGTCCAGCTGTCTGAAAAGCCTGAACGGGTTCAGGTCGGAGGTCACGACGGCGCACTGGCCATCGACCACTTCCGCGAGCTTCTCCAGACCCTTCCTGCTCTTCGCAGCCTCTGTGAGGGCCAATTTCAGGAGAGTGTTCTTGAGCATGATGATATCGGCCTTCCCCCTGAGGTTGGTCCTCATGGTCTGGAAGGCGGGAGCAGGCACTCCGTGGACGTCAATTATGCCCACGACCTTGCACTTGGCGATCCTCGTGGAGAGGTCAGCGACGGCCTCCTTCTTCCAGGATGCTACGTGCGCCATCTCACATCACCTTGATCGAGGGGCCCATGGTGGTCTTCACGTAGGCCGACTGGATGTTGTTCTTGCCCCTCTCGAGCTTTGACAACAATCTCTTGAGCACGGCATCGAGGTTCTCCGCCAGCTTCTCGGCGGTCATTTCCTTCGTGCCTATCGGTACATGGAAAGTCTTCCTGTCCCTGGTCCTGACGGGGACGCTTCCCTTGAGCTTCTCTATCAGTGACTTCGGGTCCGACCCCGGCGGGATGGGTTTCGGCATCTTGCCCCGAGGGGCAAGGACAACGCCAAGGCGCTTACCGATCGTGGGCATCAAGGGTGCTTCAGCGAGGAAGAAATCGGCCGCACGCGCGAACTTCCGGGCCTTGTTCTTGTTGGATGCCAGGTCCTCGATGTCCTGAGGCTGCACTACGACATCCGCCACGCCCTTCGCCTTCACGGCCATCTCGGAGCTGGCGAACACGCCCACCCTGATGGGCTTTCCCCGGCCGTTCGGAAGAGGTATCTCCTCTGTGAGCCTGTTCTTCGGGTTGCTGAGGTCGATGTCCTTCAGGTTGACTGCGAGCTCAACCGATTCTAAAAACTTCCTCTGCTTCGACTCAGCCTGAAGCTTCTTCATGATGTCGATGAGGTGTTGGTCTACCAATCTTGACCCCTCCGGTGTAGTACATGCGAGCCAAGTGCTCTCCTACATGCCCTAGGGAGGTGAGCCAATGCGGAAGGGGTTAATAAGTCTTTTGAGGTCCTGGTCCGGGGCTCTGGCTATTAGATCCGGCGCACTTCCTGCCTTCAACGCTCGCAGACCAGTGAAAATGATTTAACGGTGTTGATGCATGCTAGCCTTGCGAAGAGGATCCAACTATGGTCCGGAGGATAGTAATCATTGGTGGAGGTTGCGGGGGCGCGACCGCGGCGCAGTTCGCTAGGAAGACCGATAGGACCGCGGAGATCACGATCATCGAGCGAGAAGCGTACCCGCAGTACTCGAGGTGCGGACTGCCGTACGGCATCTCGGGGATCATACCGGAACTCACGAACCTGATCGAGGCCCCCGAGGAGCGTTTGAAGAAGAACCGGATCGGCATTCTTCTCGGTTCCACAGTTACCGATGTTGACTCTGAGAAGAGGATAGCTCACGTCCATACCGGTGACAAGAAGATCGACCTGCCCTACGATTCACTCATACTGGCCACGGGCGCTCAAGCGTCCGTCCCGCCTATCAAGGGGGTATTCACGGAGGGCAAGCACGAGCTGAAGTCCGGAGTGTTCGTGCTCAGGACCATAGACGATGCGAGAGGCATTCAATCGCTCGCCTCCAAGGGGAAGAGGGCCGTCGTGATAGGTGGCGGATTGGTGGGTCTCGAGGTCGCAGAAGCGCTGATGGTCAGGGGCTGCAAGGTCACCATCGTGGAGTTCCTGGGCAACGTGATCCTCGCGATGGTCGACGATGACATGGCCCAGATGATGGCCGATGCCATAAGGAAGCATGACGTGAAGTTGTTCACGGAGTACGAGGTCACAGAGATCCTCGGCGAGGATAGGGCGCACGGGGTCGTGGCGAGGGACAGGAAGACGGGCGAGGAGCGAGAGTTCATTGCGGATATCGTGATCGTCGCGACTGGTCAGCATGGAGAGACGGAGCTCGCGAAGCAGGTCGGATGCAAGGTCGGAGTGACGAAGCAGATCATGGTCGATGACAATTGCGAGACTTGTCTGAAAGGGGTCTACGCGGTCGGAGACTGCACGGAGTATCCCGACCTTGTGCTCGGCAGACCGACGGTGAGCGGCCTCGGCACGATCGCGGTGAAGATGGCAGTTGTCGCTGGCATCAACGCGGCTGGCGGCACGGATCACCTCCCGAAGGGCTTCCTGCAGACCAGGGCCACAGAGCCGTTCGGATGCCAGGTCGCTGCGGTCGGACCGACGAGCGCGCAGCTGGAGATGGCTGGCATGAAGCCATTGATCGGGAAGGTGAGGTCGTTCACGCTGCCCGACTACTACCCGGGCCGCAAGGAGATCTACGTGAAAGTCCTGGCCAACCCTGTGACGGGCAAGATACTCGGGGCGCAGATCGTCGGCGAAGAGCGAGTGCACATGAGGATCAACGCGTTCGCCGTGGCCATCCAGGCGGGCATGACGGTCGATGACCTATCCAAGTTGGAGACCGCGTACTGTCCTCCGGCCGCGCCTACAGTGGACCCGATAACGATAGCCTGCGAGGCGGCGAAGCTGAAGATGGCGAGAGGACCACAGGCGGCTGGTCATCCCTCACCGTAGCAACTTCTCTTTTATCCTCAGAAGAATCAGAACAGACCGGCGTAGGCTCCGCCCGCGAGGGCTTTCAGGACTTCCTTCGGGTCCTTGCCGTCGACATTGACGCCCATAGAGACGCAGGTCCCGACGACCTCCTTGAACCTCTGCTTCTTGTCCTTGGCGAGCATCGAGTCCTTCTTCATCTCACCTATCTTCTGGACCTGCTCGACCGAGAGGTTCCCGACCTTCGTTGCTTTGGGGCTCCCGCTGCCCTTCTCGATCTTGATCTCCTTGAGGATCAGGGCCGATGTCGGCGGCGTGCCGACTTTGATCTCGAACGCCTTCGTCTTCGAGTCCACGGTCAGCGTGACGGGGACCTTCATACCAATGAACGCCTTCGTCTTCTCGTTTATCGCGTTTACGACTTGAATAACGTTCACGCCCATCGGACCGAGCGCCGGACCTAGCGGGGGACCGGGGGTCGCCTTTCCGCCTTCGACCAGTACATCGAGTTTCTCTACCATCTGCTCACCTCTCCTTCTCCAGGACTCTTACGTGATCTCCTCGGATCGTGACCGGTATCGGCACCATGGCCTCGAAAAGCTCCACCGTGATCTCCTCTTTGTTCTCATCGATCTGCTGGACCCTCGCCTTCTCTCCTTTGAACGGTCCCGCGATGAGCTCCACGATGTCCCCTTCGACGATGCCGGACACTATCGGCTTCGGCGAGAGGAAGTGCTCTATCTCGGCGAAGCTCGTCTCTCCCTTGACGATGCCCCGCGTCCTTCTGATTCCTTTCACGAGCTCACGCAGGCTGTCGGTGTTCATCGCCTCGACGAACACGTAGCCCCGGATCGTGGCCGGCGAGAGGATCGCGAACACTCCCGAGGGCTTCGGCTTCGCCCTGCTGGCGATCGAGTCAGCGACGGTCTTCTCGTGGCCTATCGACGTCTTGACTGCGAGCATCGACTGTCTCGCAGTCGCCTGCAGCGTCACGACGTCGTTTATGCTCGGATTCTCCTTCAGGCTGGCGTTGACCAGCACGGTGATCTTGTCGCCGTATCTCGCACCCGTAGGCGATGTGATCTTGAGAGTGAACGATTTCTCCTGGCCAGGCATCACATCGAAAGTGTGCTCGGTTGTCTGGTCGGCCGAGGGCGAATTCTCCCACACGACCCCGACTGCGTCGTAGAGCTTCACGAACCATTCGGGCGAGCCCTCCTCCGTTGCGGAGAAGACGGTATCGACCTTGATGACAAGCGTATGCGGCTGTCCGTCGTCCGGCAGCGTCATGGCCATCTCGAACTCTGATGAATCCCCGGATGCCATCATCCGCTTGGTCTCGCCCTGGACTGTGAACTGCAGAGCCTTCGCTCCAATCTGCGGAGCGTGTTCCGTCTCCGCGCTCGGTTCTTCTTTCTTCTTCTTCTTCGTCTCTATGTCAAAAAGGCCCAAAACGATCCCTCACATCATAGGTTGGATCCGCAGCGAGGATCACTTGAATGCATCCACCAGGTACTTCGAACCGTATTCGAACAGCCAGTAGATCAGGAAGCCGAGCCCGCCTATCAGTAGCAGACCGAGAGCGGTGATCTGGGTCGTCTTGAGGTACTCATCTCCCGTGGGCTTGCGGGCCATCTTGACGACCCTGCCGTAGCGTCCCTTGCCCACGTGCTTCGTCCTCTCTTCGATCTTCCTCTGCAGGTCCCATGACCTGTCCATCAAACTTTTCTCTTCTGGCATCTGTTCCCGTTCCCGCAGTCGTATCCGTTTCGGATTGATCCTCAATCAGGCCGCATGTCCGAAATCGATGGGTAACCCTACCCTATTCGAGTAGGCAAATGTGCAATCCATATATATCTCCATCGGTGCTCCCCAGCGGCGACCTGGCCTATCAGCCGGGGAGGCGGGTTGCGGTAGAAGCCGTCTGTCCTACTTTATGAAATCAAGTCCCAGCTCGCGGTTCCTTTTGTCCTTCTGAGGACCCAGTATATGTTTCGATTTTACCCCGGTTATGACGACCATGACCCTGATCGTGTCGACCAGCGTCTCGTCCACTGCCGCTCCCCAGATGATCCTCGCCTGGGGGCTTATCTTGGTCTGGATGACCTCAGCGACCTGCTGGGCCTGCGTAACGGTCATGCTCGGTCCTCCGGTTACGTTCACGAGGGCCGCGGTCGCCTGGCTTATGTCCATCTCGATGAGCGGCGAGTTTATGGCCTCGTTCACTGCGGCCACCGCGGCGTCATCGTCGTCGGACTCGCCCAGGCCGATCATTGCGACCCCGCCTGATTTCATCACCGTCTTGATGTCGTTGAAATCCAAGTTGACCAGTCCCGGCTTGGTCACCACCTCCGTGATGCCCTTGATGGACCTCATCAGGACCTCGTCCGCTACCTTGAAGGCGGCGTTGACCGAGAGCTTAGGCACGATCTGGAGCAAGCGGTCGTTCGGGATCACTATGACGGTGTCGGCCAAGTTCCTGAGCCTCTCCAGTCCCCATTCCGCGTTTTCCGCCCGGATGGCTCCCTCCGCAGCGAAAGGGTAGGTGCAGATCGCGATTGTAAGCGAGCCCATCTCCTTGGCTATCTGCGCAACGAACGGCGCGGACCCTGTCCCCGTTCCGCCGCCTAGCCCGCATGTGATGAAAACGATGTCGGCGCCCTTGAGGGCCAATTTTATCTCCTCTTCAGCTTCCCTGGCTGCCTCCTCGCCCACTTGTGGGAGTGCGCCGGCACCGAGACCCCGGGTCACCCTGCGACCGAGGAGGATCTTGTGCTGCGCCCTCGTCATCAGCAGGTGCTGAGCATCCGTGTTGGCTGCATAGAGCTCGGCACCGATGATCCCAGCTTCCTCGAGCCTGTTGATGGTGTTGGACCCGCCGCCTCCGCAACCGATGATCTTGATGTTCGTCCTGAGACCTAGCAGTATCTTCTGCAGCTCTTCGTCCTCCGCGTTGAAGGTGCGCAACGTCTCCGGTGCCTTCTTCTGCTGTTCCTGTTCCGCGGCGGACAGGACGGTATCGACGAGTGATTTCATGTCGAGCCTCCGAAATGTATGTACTTAATGCGATAAAGCACAAACGGTGAGACCAGCTCACCGGATTGCTCCGTAGCTGGTCTCGATTCTTAAAAGTTTCGGAAAGGTCTGGGCCGTCCTCAGCGGACCTGATCGACCTCGCCAACGCCCTTGAACTTCTTCTGCTCGTTGGGCTTGCCGAGGATCTGCCGGGACTTGACCCCCGTCGCGACGATCATCACCCTGATGGTCTTGTCCATCGCGGGGTCGATGGCGGCTCCCCATATGATCCTCGCGTTGGGCCCGACCCTGGCCTGTATCTCTTCGGCGGCCTTCTCGGCCTCGGAGATTGTCATGTCCGTGCCCCCGATGACGTCGACGAGCACCCCGTTGGCCTCGCTGATGTCAACTTCGAGCAATGGTGAGTTGAGCGCCTGGTCGATGGCTTCCTGTATCCTTTCGTCGCCTGGAGCGTCGGACTCCCCGAGCCCGATCATCGCCACTCCGGCACCCTTCATGATCGTCTTGACATCGTTGAAGTCGAGGTTGACCAGCCCCGGTCTCGTGATGACCTCTGTGAGGCCCTTGATCGATCTCATCAACACTTCATCGGCGACCTTGAATGCCGCGTTCAGCGACAGTCTTGGTACGACCTCGAGCAGCTTGTCGTTGGGGATGATGATCACGGTGTCCGCCGCGTCCCTCAGCCTCTCGAGTCCCCACTCGGCGTTCTCCATGCGCATCTTGCCCTCGCCCTTGAACGGCAAAGTCGCGACTGCGATCGTCAACGCACCCATCTCCTTGGCGAGCCGTGCGACGACTGCGGCTCCGCCGGTCCCCGTCCCGCCCCCAAGCCCGCAAGTGATGAAGCAGATGTGAGTGTCCACTAGGATCTTCTTCAGTTCCTCTTCGGCCTCCCTGGCTGCCTCCTCACCTATCTGTGGAAGGGCGCCGGCTCCCAAGCCACGGGTCACGCGTCGGCCGAGAAGTATCTTGTGCGGTGCGTGGAGCGTGAGCAGGTGCTGCGCGTCGGTGTTCGCGGCGTAGAGTTCTGCGCCAACGATCCCCTCATCGTAGATCCTCGCGACCGTGTTCGTCCCGCCGCCACCAACTCCGATTATCTTGATGTTGGTCTTCAGGCTCTTCAGGATCTGTTCGAGCTCGGCATCGACTCTCGTGTCTCCGCCCACTCCTGTGGGTGTTTGAGCCATGCTGGCTATTTGTGTTTCTTCACGGGCAAGTGCGTCTTCGACTAGGGATCTCATCATGTTTGGTCACCTTTTTGGGGACGTGAGGGAGCTAGCTCTTTGCTCTCGCTCGGAGTGCATCCCTCGCGCGCGTACACGCACAGATTAAATCGCCCTGTGAGTATAAAACGCTTTGGTAGAATGGGTTTTTCCCTTTATGACACTGGAAAAGCCGCCGTTTTTTGGGGAATGTCTTTTCGGTTCCGGGTCCCATCCCGGGCCTGTGAAAGTCCGTGCTCATGCGGTCTTCGGAGGTCGGGTGCAGGGAGTCTTCTTCCGCGCTAGCACGAAGGAGTGCGCCGACTCGCTCGGGTTGACAGGTTGGGTGAGGAACCTGCCAGACGGCCGCGTCGAGGCCGTGTTCGAAGGCGAGGAGGCGAATGTGCGGCAAGTCTTGGACCTGTGCTCGGCGAGCCGTGCGGCCATCAAAGTGGATTCCAAGCTCGTGAAGATGTCGGATGCGACGGGCGAGTTCGAAGACTTCGCGGTCCGTCATCAGTAGCCCTATTAGAATCAGGAATATCAGAGATAGCCCGGGTAGGTGCGTCTCGGGTTATCGTAGTGGATCTGATACGCGTCATCGAGCCGCATCACGCCTTTCTGCATCAGTTGATTGGTGCGCTTCGGGACCGTGGTGATGTTCAGGACCGCTCCTGGCCTACTGGGGTCGTCCAGGAAGTCCGTCTCCATCATGAACCGAAGGCCCTTACCGAGGGCCACGTCGATGGCGTCCTTGGATGCGAGCACTGAGGGCATCAACCCGTGGTTCTCTTCGGGGAGCACGAACGGCGCGCAATAGTGTTTCACGACCCTCGCCGTGTCGAGCCCGACCTTGTGAGCCATGTCCGCAAGCTCTTTCATGATGTCCGGGGTGGCACTCTCAGTATGCAGCACGATGGCGCACCCGGTCTCCTTCGCGGTCCTCATCGCGTGGCTCATAATCTCGTTCGATGCCTCCCATATGTCTGGAGACACCGGGAAATGCGGTCTGCCCACCTCCCCGATCGCGAGTGCCTTACCGTCCTTGACATAGTCTCCGGCAAGGTCGAGTGCATCCATCATGATCTCTTTGGCTCGCTGGAGCCCGTGGATCTTCTCAAGCTCGATCAGCTCAGCGGGGTATGGTCCGACGGTCGCATGAGCTCGCACGGTCGTCTCACTGTTCACCTTGTCCTTGAGCGCAATCGTGATGTCATAGCCCTCTCGAAAACCATCGATACTCTTGACGGGGCGCTCCTCGTAGGGCATGTGCGAGATGATGATGTGCGTCCCGCCGAGCTTCTCAAAATCCTTCACAGCATCGACGTGCCGTCCCTTGAATGGATCGAGGTGGACATGATTGTCCAGGATCGGGATGTTCGACGCAGTCATGTCCTGCTCTCCAGGAGTACCTCAAAAGGTCAGCTTCATCTCATTATTGAGTGGCTATTTAAAATGATTTCCGGGAATCTCCTCATGAGAATCCCAGTTGAGTCATATGCTGGCGTGCATCTCATCCGGATCTAGTACATCGCAGTTTGGAGCCGCTCTTGCGATTGGTGATGTGATACTGCAACCGCACTTCATCCGAAAGATAGAAGGTCAACCTCGAGGGTAGTGTCGCGAAGGTGTCGAACATGGGCCGTGTTGAGGACCTACTCTCGGGTTTCTGCGCCGACGCTGAGGGGGAGCTGAAGCCGAAGCTCCAAGGGTTCACCGGCTTGGTCCTCAGGGGTTTTCTCCCCCAAGTCTGGGTCTTCGAGACCGAGTCCGAGTCGGTAACGGTGCTGGCGGATGCCGACGGTCACGTGTCCATCAAGCAGGCAGACGGGCTTCAGAGGGACTTGACGATAAAGTGGCGGCACGATCTACTGTGCCAAGTGCTCGAGACCAAGACGAAGGATTGCGTGCCCAGCGGTGAGACACC
>CALMQK010000337.1 GCA_937872085.1 uncultured euryarchaeote | reverse complement strand
GCCCGTCTCGACGACCCACTCCATTGCAGGATCCATCATGGGCGTTGGAGCGACGAGGCGCTTCTCCGCAGTGAGATGGGGAGTTGGGAGACGCATCATGATCGCATGGGTGCTGACAATCCCAGCGGCTGCGTCGATTGCTGGCGCGCTGTTCGTCGTCTTGAACGCGATGGGAGTCTAGACTGGATTGCGGGAGCGCTCATCTGCGACGGGCGCCGGTCCGCGATTTCCGCGCGACCATGGTCCGCTTCTTATCGTAAAGTCTGATGAGGAGTGTCGTGCCTAGGGCTGCGCCAAGCGCGATAACGAGGACCGGTATCCCAGACAAACCCGCAGAAACGAGGAGTATTGCCGATCCCCCCATGACTAGCCAGGGTATTAGCAGTTGGGTGAATAGCAGTAGCATGGATTTTCTCGGTTGGGGCGCCTTTCTGATCTTCTTTGCCATCAGTGTTTCCTCGTCACTTCAGCTTAGGATCTCTTGCATTGCTGACGATCTCCGACCTGACCTCTGTCCCATCGGGTATGGTCACGCCAGAGTCGATGATCGAATCGAAGATAGTGCATCTCGCCCCGACCCTTGCATCCTCGAACAACACGGAGCGTTCAACCTTCGATCGAAGGCCGATGACCACTCTTTCCGAGATGTACGCATGCGGGCCGACCGATGCGCCGGTGATGACAGCACCTTCCCCCACTATCAACGGCTTCTTGACGACTGCCCCCTCGGAAACGCAGTTCTTGCTGATCGATTCTGCCTCGTTTCCCATCAAGGTCCAGTACGCATCCAATAGGCTTTCCCTCTTGCCGCAGTCGATCCAGTAGCCTTCGAAACTGAAACCGTACATGCCGTCGTCAAGTATCTTGGGGAAGATGTCGCGCTCCATCGAGACGAACCCCTTGTCCATGTAACCGAGGACCTCCTCCTCCAGCGCGTACGCGCCCGCGTTGATCAAGTTGGAGAAGGCATCCTCCTGCTTCGGCTTCTCCTGGAACCTCTTGATCCTGCTGTCTTCATCTATGTCGACGACGCCAAACGGTGTGACGTCCTCCGCAGTCCAGAGCGAGATCGTCGCGACACCGGCCTTCTCCTTGTGGAACCGGACGAACTTGGCGACGTCCAGCGACGACAGGCTGTCTCCATTGATGACAAGGAATGTTCCCTGACCCTCCAGAAGGTCCTCGACGTTCTTCACGGCCCCGCCCGTCCCTAGGGGTCTAGGTTCGTCGACCAAAGTGATCTTCCTTCTCGGCGGATTCTTGGCGAGATACTCCTGCATCGTCTCCTTCATGTAGCTTACGGGGATGATGGTCTCATCGACCTCAGGTGGGAGCGAGTCGATCACATGCATCATCAGGGGCTTTCCGAGGACCGGTACGAGCGGTTTTGGTATTCTGTATGTGAGGGGCCTCAGCCTCGTTCCCAGGCCCCCGACGAGAAGTACTGCCTTCACGGCATCGCGGATGACCTTCATTGGTATAAAGACAATTGGCGTTCCACGGTTGGCTGGCAGAGCCCAGGCTATCAGAATGCTCTGCGATCAAGACACCGTTCACATCGGGGAGATGCTGACGACGTTGTTCCCGCGGAGGATCACGGTGCCTAGCCTCTTCACGATCTCGCCGTTGGTCTCCTCGGTGTTCTCGAGGACCATGTTGAGGTAGTCATCGAATCCCACGAGTGTGCCCACAAGAAGCCTGCTGTCCTTCAAAAGAAGGGTGACCTTCCTGTCCATCGACTTCTCTAACAAACTTAGAGGCATCACCATCTAAATCACGTCATTGTCAATAACAATATTCCACTTAAAGGTTTGCGTGGGTCTGGAACTCCACTGTTTAGATGGAATGAGTCGAGTTCTTCGCTCAAGTCTTGCCTGACAACTTCGAGAGCCGCTCCTCGAGGCAGGCCTTGACCTCTTCCCTCGAGCGCGCGTCGAGTCCGAAAGTCTCGATGAACTGCTTGGTCGTCGTGAGCTCGATGCTCTTCCTCCTCGGCTTCGTCTTCACGAGACCGAGGTGGACTAGCTCCTTGACGTGGTCATACACCTTGTTCCCGACTAGGTCGAACAACTTGCTCTGCAGGACAGGCTGGTAGTAGGCGATCAGAGATGCCGTCTTGAGGACGTCCTTCGGCACTTTGAGCTCAGCGAGTCTGGATGCAGGCTCCCTGAACTCCTTCTTGACCTGCATCGCGTATCTTGGACCCATCTTCGCGATCTCGATGGCTCGGTCCTCGTTGTCGTACTCGTCCATCAGGTTCTTCAGGGCTGCCCTTATGGTCCTCGTATCAAGACCGGACGCCGTCTGCAGATCCGTGACAGTCACTGGCTTGGCGGCGGAGAACAGCTCCGCCTCGACGATCCTTTCGCTCTTCACTTGACCACCGGTGCATCCTCTATCTTGGCCTCGATCACCGTCTCAATGTGGGCGGCGTCCTCGAGCTGGGCAATGTCCCACGCGACCGTGACTTCGAGGAATATCTCCCCGTACGGCGGCTTCTCTTGCCAGATGTGGATCTTGCCCATCCGCGCAAGGAACAGGATGGATATGAAGACTTTGACCCTGTCCTCCTTGCCGGTCGTGTACAGGTCGATTATGGGGACAGAGCCTTGGCCGCATCTCTGTATCCTTTCCCAGACCTCTGCGATGTCGTCCTCGAGGCTCTCCTTGTGGGACTTGTCATCGAACTCGGGCCTGCGGTACTTCACCATGAACTTGGCCAGCTCCTGCCTGATGTCGCTCTCCTTCTTTGCCTCCTCGAACGCGTCCAGCAGGTCGATGAGCGTGACGGGCCTCTGCGACTTCCGCCTGACCTTCTCGTCGATCGGCGACTCCTCGGTGTGGAGCATCATCTCGCCGGTCCCGAGCTCGAACGGGTCCACGAATAAGTCCAGGTTGTCCGGGTTCCAGCCGTCGAACATCATCTCGACCTGGTCCGGCCGGTCAACCCTCTGCAGGACCTGCTCGCTCTGGAGCTTCAGGATCTCCCAGGCCATGTAGATGATCTTCCCGGCGACTATGAGGTTCAGCTCGGTCGCCTTCTTGACCCTGGCCAGGTACATCTTCGAGAACTCTATCAGGTTGATGTCCCAGGGGTTCATCTTCTGCGTCACGACAAGCTCGAACACCGTTGCGACGCTCCTCTCGAACGGGTCATCCGAGGGCGCAAGTGTTCCATGTTGGAGCTGATTGACCATGTTGACGTAGCCCTCGATCCTCTCTTCCCGCCCAGAGATGGCATCGTCCTCGATGATCGCTTTATGGAACATCAGGTGGTTCACCACATCGCCGCATTCCGTCGTGAAGCTCATCTAGCTCGCCTCCTCCTCGGCCTTGGGCTGCTCCGGTTCCTCGGGGAGGTCCGCTCCCTCGCCGATGTTGGTCTTCATCACGATCTCGGACAGGCCCTCGCGCTGCATCGTGACGCCGATCATGTGGTCGGCCTGCTTCAGGGTCACGTTCCTGAGCGAGATCTGTATGAACTGGGCGTTGCTGGAACTCCTCCTCACGGCCCTGGCGACGTTCTCCGCGTTCACGCCGTCCAGGAACATGTCTACCTCGTCCAGGAGGTAGAACGGCGACGGCTCGTATGCCTGGATCGCCATTATGAACGCTAGCGCGGTCAGGCTCTTCTGGCCGCCGGACAATGCCTCCATCCTGACGGCCTTCAGGTCCTTTGGCCGGGCCTTCATGATGAGCCCGCCCTCGAGCGGCTTCTCCTCGTTCTCCAGCAAGAGCTCGGCCTCTCCGCCGTTGGACAGCTCCGCGAACATCTTCTTGAAGTTCACATTGATCGCGACGTAGATCTTGTTGAACCCGAGCGTCTTCTTCTCATTCAGCTCGGCCACGAGCTTCATCAGGTTCGTCTTCTGCTTGTCGAGCTGGCCTATCTCCTCCTTGAGCCCGTCCAACCTGGTCTTCCTGTCCTCGTACTCGTCTATGGCCTTGAGGTTGACGTTTCCAAGAGTGGAAATCTGTTTCTCGCAGTCCATGACGGCCACCTTGAGGTCGTCCATGGAGGGCA
The DNA here is from genome assembly GCA_937872085.1 of uncultured euryarchaeote. Classification (GTDB taxonomy): domain Archaea; phylum Thermoplasmatota; class Thermoplasmata; order UBA10834; family UBA10834; genus COMBO-56-21. The sequence goes on along the minus strand of CALMQK010000337.1, from coordinate 255 downwards.
TCTCGTCCGGCAGCTTGACGTCCTTGAACTGGGTGAACTCCGCCACGCACTCGCGGAGCTTCCCCTCGGCCTCCTTCACCTTCGTCTGGAGGCTCATGACGAAGTCAGTGTTCGTCTGGATCTTGGTCACGATCTTCTCGATGTTGCCATCGGTGTCCGTCTTCTTCTTGTAGAGGGCGTCGCGCTTGGTCCTGAGGGAGTTCAGCTCGTCCCCCATCGACCGTTTCATTTTCACAAGCGCCTTGAGCTCCGTGT
>CALMQK010000336.1 GCA_937872085.1 uncultured euryarchaeote | reverse complement strand
GTCCGAGGAGAAGGTGACCTAGATGGAATACCCAAAGATCAACACGATCTGGCAACGGGATGAAAAGACGCATCGGATCATTGAGGGTAAGTACTCATGCCCCGAGTTCGCCGCTATCGATATGTGGGTCGTGACCGAGAAGATCGATGGCACGAACATCAGGATCATCTACCGACCGAATGGAACGGCCTTTCAGGATTATTGCACGTTGACACAGCTTCCGCCTTCCGTGGAGTTCAGGGGCAAGACGGATAATGCTGAGATCAACCCAGCACTACTGGCGTACCTACAACAGACTTTCACCCTTGACAAGCTAAAGATGGCTTTTCCCGAACCCGATACGAAGGAAGTGGTTCTTTTCGGCGAGGGATTTGGCGGAAGGATACAACACGGCGGACGGTATCGAAATGATCCCGCGGTCGCTCTATTCGATGCTTGGATAGATGGCTGGTGGCTGCAGTTTCGCAACGTACTCAACATAGCCCACAAACTCGAAGTACCCCACGTCCCACTGTTCGGCGTCTCCACGAGAGAATCCGCCTTGCGGATCGTGACCTGGGGCGGGGAAGTGAGCAGGATCGCTGAGGATAAGAATCTCCCAATAGAGGGCATCGTGGCAACAAGCGAACCGATGATGATGTTCAGGAACGGCGGCGCGCCGATCCGCTGGAAGCTGAAGGCGAAAGATCTCGCCCAGAAGGTGGCATAATGGTGGAAGGATCCGTCGTGGTGGAGCTGCGTTGCCCAGAATGTAAAGCTCTCCTTGGGAGGGTGATCCTAACGCCCATGGGCTTTCCAAAGGGCGCGATCCTTATCCTGCAGAGCGTGACAGTAACCTGCCCCAGCTGCAACAAGCGCGTGAACGCGAAGGTGTGATCATGGCTGAACCGGAAAGAAAGAAGGACGAGATTGCGAATGTCGAACTCCAGGCCGTATGCCCGCATTGCGACTGGCTCATTGCCGTGGTGGACCCCGTCGGATTCCCGCCTGACAAGCGTGTCAAGGGGATGAAGCTGATTACCCCGTG
>CALMQK010000335.1 GCA_937872085.1 uncultured euryarchaeote | reverse complement strand
GGGTCGAGTTGTAGTACAGTGCTCCCAACCCCTGGTAGACGTTCATCCCGCCCCAGCCTTCGAAGGAGCCAAAGTACTGATGGGTCGCCCCGCTCGTCAGCAACCCGCCCATCGCCGTTGCTTTCCATGTGATGGATATGTTGTATTCGTCTCCGGTCTTCGTGAACGGCAGGTTGTGTGGCCCCTGGTTCAGCGGGTCGAAGCTGTCGTAGAGCATCTGGACGAGCGCATAGTCGGAGAACCCGCTCGACGCGTTCACGAACATGAACTGTACCAAAACGAACTGGTTGGGATCTTTCTCCTGGACAGTCACATTGATCAACGATGGGTTGGTCCAGCTGATGTTCTCCCTTGGGGATTGGGCATATGTGACGTTGGGACCCCACGGGTCTGGCCCCAGGGTGACATCTAGCCTCTTGACAATCAGGCCCGTTGCGTCTATGAGCCCTTCAGCGTGAACATGGTTCGTTGCCGTCGCAGTGTATTGCACCGTTGTTGGCGGGATCCAAATCTCGTAGTACCCAGTGCTGTTAGTGGTGGTGTTCCAGATATTGTTCCCCTGGTAGGGGGCTGCAAGGCCGGCTCGCACATCGGCGTTGAATATGCCAAGTCCAGAGTCGCTGTCATTGACCCACCCGTACAGCTTCGTCGTGCGGAGCGGGTTCTGCGGCATCAGGGCGATGTCATAGCTGTTCCCGCCGGGGACCACATCCACCGTCGCTGCGTACGAGCTGTAGTTGTTTGCGTGGACCTGTACCGAATAGTTGCCCGACATCAGCGTGAAGTTGTATTCGCCGGTTGCGTTTGTTGATACATAGTTGTTGTACACGTTCGATTGAATCCATATGCCCGCATTGGCGATCGGCGCGCCAGTGATGAGATCAGTGACACTGCCTATCATCCAGGCGTCCAGCGGCCAGAGCCCGAGATCCATCCAGAGGTTGTCTCCTGGGAGTATCGTGATTAACGAACTGTTCCTCGAGTATCCGGTTGCCTCTGCCCCGATCCATTCCATGGGCGCTGCGAAAGCCTCCAAGGTATACTCGCCAAGCGAATTGGTCGAGGTCATCGTGAAGTTGCCCGTGTTGTCAGTTACGTACACGCGGACGTTGGACAAGGGAAGCCCGGTCGCAAGGTCCGTTACGTTCCCTCTCACCGTGGCGTTGGCGGCCACGAGCGTCGCGTCGACCGTGACGTGGGAACCAGAGCTTATTGAGCTCTCCCTGAACTCGTACGCGCTGTAATGCAGCTTCTGGAACACGACCCTGGAGGTTCCGTTCGTTACATTCATCTCGTAATAGCCAGATGCGTTCGTGAGTGTGAAGTTGGAGTAGCCTCCCTGACCGTTCCACGCGTTCTGCGATTCGAGGCTGACCATCACGCCCGCTATGGGCGTGCCGCTGGTGCCATCGGTCACGTTGCCGGACAGGATCGCGTCATCTGTGGATGGCGGGATCGAGAGCGTTATGTTGATCCAGTAGGTCTGGCCGGACACGAAAGGATTCATGGTCGTATTGTCAATGAACGGGT
>CALMQK010000334.1 GCA_937872085.1 uncultured euryarchaeote | reverse complement strand
GAGAGGAGATCGGGCTGACCCAATTGCTAGCTTGAAGCATGGCTTCAACGGCAAGAACTAGAAAATCCTGCTATTCGGCGCGATAGTGCCTCTGACGACTGCACCCAGACCAATCGCGGTCCCTTCGCCTATGACCGTCCCTACATCGATGCTCGCATTGATTCCAGTCTTGACATCGTCGCCCATGATGACCCCGAGCTTCCTCCTCCCGGACGCCGTCCTCTTGCCATCGACGATGACGTTGACCTCCTTCTCGTCCAGACGGAGGTTCGCGACCTTGGTCCCCGCGCCGAGGTTGCATCTCTCGCCGATGACGCTGTCCCCGACATAGCTCAGGTGCGGGACGTTCGTACGATTCATGATGATCGAGTTCTTGATCTCCACTCCAGCGCCGATCTTGCAGTGCTCCCCAATGCACGTGCTCGGCCTGATGTAGCAGTTCGGGCCGATCTCGCAGTTCTCGCCGATGATCGCAGGCCCTTGGATGTACGCACCAGGAAGTATCCTGGTGCCCTTCCCGACCTGGATGTGGCCTAGGATGGTCGCCCTGTCCGAGACCTCGCCCTTGATGTCCGTCTTGATGTCCTCCATCAGGATCCTGTTCGCATCGAGCAGGTCCCACGGGCGCGCGACGTCTATCCACTCGCCCTTCAGCAGGTGGGTGTAGATGTGCGTCTTCTTCATGAGTATCTTGAACGAGTCGGTGATCTCGAACTCCCCGCGTTGTGACTTCTTGGTCTCCGCGATGGCCTCGAATATCGCAGGCTCGAGGATGTACGCGCCGGCATTGACCATGTTGGTCTCGGGGTGCTCCGGCTTCTCGATTATGTCCTTGATCACACCGGCCTCGGTGACGACCTCTCCGTATCGCCTGGCGTCCTCGACCAGGGTCAGGGCCATCACGCTCCCCTTGACCTTGTGATGGTGCTCGACCAGGCCCTTCACGCTCTCCTTCGTGAGCACGACATCCCCGTACAGACAGAAGAACGGCGAGTCGACCATGTCCTTGATCATGCCTATGGCATGCGCGGTGC
>CALMQK010000333.1 GCA_937872085.1 uncultured euryarchaeote | reverse complement strand
TCGCCTCGGAAAAGACCTTAGGGGAGGAGCGGTGATTGAGAGACGAGGGAGAGAATGGCAAGCAACTATCGTAGGTCGCTGGAACAAGCAAAGGAGCTAGCAGACGCTGCGAAGGAAGCCAGAAGGAAGGCCGAGGAGGATGTCCCGCAAGATGCAGCCTTGAATGAAGAAGTACTCAAGGGAATTGCGGGCGTCAAGCACAGGCTTAGAATGTTGGTCCTTTGGCTTGGTTTGTACCTTATTATCATCACCGCAATCATAGTCCTCTATGCCTTCAAGATCATTCAAAACGATTCAGCTCTTTGGTGGGTGGCGTGGAGCATAATAACCATCATATTCTGGTCTGTTGCCATTAGAGGCTTTCCCTCAGATTGGGGATTGAGGAATAAGAAAGGGGTTTGAGCCTCGCCTCGGAAAAGACCAGAGGGGAGGAAATGCGAAAAGGAAGAGGTTTGAGTTCACTAGCGTGACTTCCCTGCTCACACAGGAGGCCACGGAATATCGAACCACACTTGGCCCGTAGCAACTCCTGGGTCGTTAAGGTCCGTGCACCATCCAAGCGTGTTCCAGTTCGTCAACGCAAATGTGCCCGCGCTCCACCAGAAGCTCGCCAGATTGCCAATCGAATCTGTCGAGATCTGCATCTGGAATGTCGATCCGTCAATTGTGAACGGCACAGATGTAACTGAATGGGTGGCAGTGTTCGACAAGACAGTAGAGTAGCTCGTTCCATCGTACATCAGATAGATCTCGTAGTAAGATGGCAGATTACTCAAGGGAGTCCATGGGGCGCGGTCGAGCCACAAGAGCCATGCTATGAGTTTGATGCCCGGAGGCATCGCGGTCCCCGCTTGCGGAAGGTCAGCCGCAAGTTTCATACCGAATACGTAGGTCCCTTCCTGCTGCAGCCCAAACGAAATAGACACCATGTCGAGGTATCTAGCTTTCATCATTGGCGCCTTGTCTCCCCATGTGTGGTTGCCGAGCGCAACTCCATTACTCTTGTGCGCCGTCCCAAAGAAGTGATCGTACATGCCGAGGTC
>CALMQK010000332.1 GCA_937872085.1 uncultured euryarchaeote | reverse complement strand
CTGTTCCTCCTTGCGGTCGTGGTCGGGGGATTCCTCCTGGAGGGGATGGGGATCGCTGGCCGGATCCCGGGTCACGAGTCGAACCAAGCCTATTCCTTCCTGGGATACGCCTTCTCATGGGTCATGCCTGCATCTGTCGGCCAGTATTATGACCAGGCCTGGCTCGCCCATGGGGTCTTGAGCGCGCTCTTGATCGCCTACATACCCTTCAGCAAACTCTTCCACATGATCGCCACGCCTATTGCCATCGAGGCGGAGAAGATGCTCCCTTCGGAGGTGAGGCATTGAAGAAGCTCGACATCTCGAGTCTCGATGTCCTCTCATTGATGAGGTTCGATGCGTGCACTCGCTGTGGCGAGTGCACTTCGACCTGTCCGACAGGAGGGGAGGCCCAGGAGGACGAGCTCGTGACCCCTCGGGGCAAGATCCTGAAGCTGCGCGAGATGTACCTCAAGCAGTACGGTCTCAAGGCCCGGCTTCTCGGTGCGAAGGATATTCTAGACGGCGAGATGAAGGAACTCGCTACCAAGGCGTATGAGTGCACGATCTGCGGCCAGTGCAAGACCGTGTGCCCTGCCCATCTCGACACGATATCGATGTGGGAGAACATGCGGGAGTTCCTCGTGGCTAACAACTTGGCCCCTCTGCCTGCGCACGAGCAGATGATCAAAAGCATCGAGAACTACGACAACCCGTGGATGCAGCCCAGGACGCAGAGGTCGAGATGGTCCAAGAGGATAGATGGCGAAGTGAAGATCAAGGACTCCCTCAAGGACAGGCCCGAGGTGTTGTATTTCGTCGGTTGCACGGCAGCCTATGATCCGAACATACGCGAGATGGCCCTCAACACCGCACGCGTGCTCGCTCGCGCGAAGGTCGACTTCGGCACGCTCGGGAACGACGAGGGCTGTTGCGGCTCGACCCTCCTCCGGACCGGGCTTGTCGAATCCGCGAGAAAGACCGCACAGAGGAACATCGAGAAGTTCGAGAGGGCGGCTCCGAACATGATCGTCACTAGCTGTGCCGGGTGCTTCAAGACCATCCGGCAGGACTATCCGAAGATAGGGAGAATGAATGTCAAGACGGTCCACATCACGCAGTTGGTGACCGAGTTGATCGATTCCGGGAAGCTTAGGCCAGAGAAGAGTATCGAAGGGACGGTGACCTTCCATGACCCGTGCCACCTCGGAAGGCATATCGGGATCTACGAAGAGCCGAGGAAGATACTCGAATCCATCCCAGGCATCAAGCTGGTCGAGATGGAACGGACGAGGGACGAGGCCAGATGCTGCGGTGCCGGAGGGGGCGTGAAGACCGCGTTCCCCGAACTCTCGCAGAAGATCGCTGACCTGAGGATCAAGGACGCCGAGGGCGCGGGCGCGGACATGCTCGTCACATCGTGCCCGTTCTGCTATCAGAGCCTGAAGTCCGCCATCGAGACGAAGGGCTCGAGCGTGCGGATGATGGATCTGCTGGAGTTGCTGGCGCTCTCTGTCGAGAAAGCTTAGAGGTTCTCATCATGCGACCGTTTGAGCATTCCTGTATTCATGTGCGAGTGCTCCCATGAGAAGGAACGGGATGGCAAGTAGGAAGCATTGTTGCGGCGTGTATCCCAGGTAGAGCATGAGCACGAGCGCCCCGATCGCGCCCCCCCTTCCTATGTCTAGCAGATATTCCCTGCTCACCACGGAGTCGTTCTTGGTCTTCTCCAGCTTGTCCGTCAGAATCGCGAACAGCAGCACGGGGA
>CALMQK010000331.1 GCA_937872085.1 uncultured euryarchaeote | reverse complement strand
TCGGAGAAGACCATCCGATCGAGTATCCTCTGCTCCGTATGGACTTTGGCGGGCAAGAGGTCTGCAACGATCTCGATGTGGTCCCTCAACGGACTCTTCGCGACCTTGCTCGCCAATGTCTCCTGTACCTGGTAGATGCCGGCAGAGTTCGACATCTTCACGTGGATCTCGATCGGCTTCGTTTTGCCCTTCCCTATCTCGACGGACTCGATCGAGAGCGCGGAGATTGAGTGAATATCGTGCTTCCCCATGTCGAAGGCCAGTCTACCCCTGCCCTTCGTGATATCGCACCCATCGGCTATCGACACGATCGCCCCTTCGATGGTCAATGCGGTCCCAGCCGGGTCGTGCGAGAGTATCGCGTGGAGGATCTGCTCCATGACCTCGGTCCTCTTCGATACGTCCGGGTATACAGGAGGCAGCAGCCTTTCGCATATCCCTTTCGCGTAAATCAAGCTGAACAATTCGTGCTGTTGTCGGTGGACTGCATTCCCCACGTCGTGCAAGTAGCATCCCGCGCCCGTGATCACATGAGCATCATCCTCGGACAGCCCAAGACCTTTGATGGAATCAAGCTCGACGACCTTGCTCTCGAGCACCAGGCCCAGCAACTGCAGTCCATTCGCCGCGGTGATCATGGCATGGATCGGGCCGTGGTCGTTGTACCCGAGCTTCTTCACCGCGATGTAGTTCGCCAGGTTCAGCAGCGTCTGTGTCTCCTGGTCGTCCTGGAGCGCCTGGAATATCTTTTGCGCGTTCGGATAGCCCTTCAGCGCCTCGTTGATGGTCTTGACCGATTGCTCCTCGAGCGTCTTGTACGAGAGGGGCATCTCAAGCCCGTAGAGCAACCCCTTCTCCATTGCTTCCTCTGCCATAGTTTCCGACCAGCCTGCCTCGGGCACCGCCATTACCGTGAGGGCTTATTGAATCATTGCTTAAAGTATCGGCCCTAGCCGTGTAAATCAATCAACCTTTTGTATCCCTTTCTCGCTGACACGTTCCAGCATGTCCTACATCGACGAGCTCGTCACCGCCCTTGGCAAGGAGAAGGTCCTCGTCGACCCCTCTGAGAGGTTCGTCTACGGAGCTGACTGGAGCCCGAGGACCTCCGATGAGTTCTGTCCTCCCGATGTCGTCGTCCTGCCCCGGACCACGAAGGATGTGCAGAACATAGTCCAGGTCGCGTTCGCGCACGAAGTGCCCGTGACGGCCGGCGGAGGATTGACCGGGATGCTCGGAGGGGCCATCGCGTTGTACGGTGGCATCTACGTCGATACGACGACCATGAACTCGATCGTGGAGATAGACCCCAAGAACCAGACGATCCGAGTCCAGGCCGGGGCGACACTACAGGAAGTGAACGATGCCGTGAAGCCCTACGACCTGTGGCTCCCCCATCAGCCGGAGTCTAAATGGGTAAGCACGGTCGGGTCGGCGATAGCGTGTGACAACGATTCCACATTCGGCGTTCGATACGGAAAGATCCTCAATTGTCTCCTGAGCGCGGAGATAGTTACGGGAACAGGGGAGGTTCTCGAGCTCGGCCACCGAAAAGCACACTTCACTTCGTCCGGTTACAAGCTCAAGGATTTGCTGGCCGGGAGCGAGGGGACACTGGGGATCATCACTGAGGCGACGCTGAAACTGGAGCCGGTCCCTGCGATGCGAAGGGTGGATATGCTCGTCTTCCCAAGGATGGGAGCGGCCGTCGACTACCTCAGCAGGCTCCTGAAAGCAGGTGTGAGCATCGAGGCCGCACACATCAACTGCAAGAGGAGACTGCAGTTCTATACACACAGCTATAGACAGAAGTTCGGCAAGGATCCAGAGATACCAGCATGGGCCGAAGCGCTGCTTGCCATCTCCTTCTCGGGGGACGAGGAAGTCGTGGAATCGAACAGGAGCTATGCCCTCAAGATCGCGAAGGAGTTCGAGGCCCAGCTCGTTGAGGAGCGGGAGATCGTGGACGCATGGTGGGCATCCAAGTACACATTGGACTTCGAACCCTTCAAGCAGAAATGGCCAGACTCCCAGAAGCAAAAGAAATTCGGCGCGGCCGATCCTGGCGTCCCTGTCGGAAGGCTAGAGGAGTTCTATCACAAGTTCATAGACGTCGCGGCGAAGCACAAGCTAGAGGTGATCGGGATGAACGCATACCTCGAGCACCCCAACAGCATCGGATTCTCGCTCTCATGCGCTGTCTTCGTCGACTACAGGAACGTAGAAGAGGTACGCCGATTCAGAGAGTTCCATGATGAGCTCAGCAAGCTCGCGGTCGCTTTCGAAGGCACGATGAGCACTTTCATGAGCGACTCGAATCAGAAGGC
>CALMQK010000330.1 GCA_937872085.1 uncultured euryarchaeote | reverse complement strand
TCGCCCCGATCATACCGAACGTGTCCGAGGAGTTCTACCAGCAGTACTTCAGGGATAGGGAAGGCCCCCCGAGCATCCATACTGTCGCGTGGCCCGAACCATTCTCGAAGCTGGCGCAAACCTCTCATCCGGTGCCTGCCAAGCCACAGAAGAAGCCCAGGGAGAGATAGGGATCAGAGCCGAGTAGCCCATCATTTTATGGAAGGGCACCAGAACCTTGCCGCCCCTCTCTTCTTGTCCCAGGAGATCAGGGTCCTCATGGCCTCCACGCCAACCCTGATGCAGTCCGCCATGTTGTCCTCGAAGTCAATCGCCTTCTCCGTCGGATGCCAGGGAACCACGTCCGATACCGTGCAGATCGCGCCCGCCCTGAGGCGGAACAGGGAGCAGAGGGTGAATATGGTCCCGTTCTCCATCTCGATGTTCTTGATCCCCATCCTTCTGGCATCGGCCAATCTCTCCGCCATGAAGGAGGGCATGTACCCGCACTGTGACATCGGGGCAACCTTGCCACTCATGAGTATCTTGTTCTCGCTGTAGAATCCATCGACCGAGAGACAGACCCCCGCATCGAACCTCGCCTTCAGCCTGGTTGCGCTGTCGATCAGCGCCAACACGACCTCGTGGCTCGCCACGGCGGGGTATTCCGGCCAGGTGTAGCTCTTGCTCGTGCCGTCCATCCTGACAGCCCCAGTTGATATCACGAAGTCGCCTTTCTCGAGTCCTTCGGCCATGCCGCCGCTCGTCCCGATGCGAATGAACGTGTGGGCCCCGAGGTTCGCCATCTCCTCGATTAGGATGGCTGCTGATGGCCCTCCTATCCCCGTCGATGCCACTGAGACGGGGGTTCCGTCGAGCTCTCCTCTGTGGATCCAGAACTCCCTCTTCTGAATCACTTTCCTCCCCTTCGAGAGTGCGGTCGCTATCTTCGGGACTCTCTCGGGTTCGCCACAAAGGAACACGTACTTGTCGACATCGCCATCTCCCAGGCCCGTGATGAGTTGCTTGGCCAATGGACGCACCTCTTCGCTTTAGGATGTGAATAACCCTAGATAAGCTCGATGGGCCGTTCAGCTCAGCGTCAGCATGATGGTCGCAAGCACCAACCCGAAATAAGTGCCCATCAGAAGGATGCCGTTGAGTTGCGTTATCTTCATGCCCTTCACCATGAAGACCATCATCATGAAAGTCGACAAGTTGAGCACGACCAGGATTGGGATGACCATATTCCTGTCGAAGCTGAACGGGCTGATTATGCCCATCAGGCCCAGGGTGAGCAGCAGGGAGACGATGTTGGCCCCTATGCCCTCGCCTAGCGCCAGATCCCCAAACCCCCTCTTCACAGCATGGTAGGAAGCCGCGATGTCGGGGAGTGTAGTCCCCAGAGCGACTATCGTGATCCCGACGAGCCACGGGTCCAGATGGAAATCGCTGGTCATGTTCATGATGCTCCTCACGGCGAGCTCTGCTCCCATCACGGTCCACAGGACGCCGATGATAAGCCACTGGAGGCCAGCTCGTACTTCGAGCTTCCTCCCGAACAGGTGTCCCATGAGCTCGAGCTGGATCGTCGCATCCTCCATGCTCTTCTCCAGCTCCTTGGGGTCGGTAACGCGCTCGGCCATCAACAGGTTCATGGTGTAGGGGATGAAGAGGATCATGAGAGCTATGCCCTCCAGGAAGGTCAGCTTGCCATCGAGCAGAAGGACCGAGCTCACGATCGTGAATGTCATGAGGAACACAGCATCCCTCATGATGATCTCCCTCGTGACCTTGAGCGGGACGATGATGGCGGTCATCCCGATCACGAATGCAATCGTCACAACGCTCGAAGACAGGCTGTTGCCCAAGGCTATCGAATTCGCGCCCTCTGCGAGCGCGAAGATCGAGACGAGCACTTCTGGCATGGCGGCCAGGGTGGACACTATTAGCATGCCAATGACAAAGCGGCTGATCCCGAGCTTGCGGGATACTGCCACCGCGTTATCCGTGATGAACTTCGCACCCTGGTTGAGGAGTATGAAGCCCACTGCTACCAAAGGTATGAATGCCAGCGAGGCCGCATCTACCATATCCCATCCCTTGCGCTATCGGCGCCCGGGACATTGGATACGGCGGTATATTGACTTTCAGGTTCTCAAAGTCGGATGACTGGGCAAACTTCAAGGCATCGAAAAATGTTCGTGGACGCGTGAGAGGTGTCTACTGTCTGCTGATCCACCTGCCTTCCGACCAGAGGATAGTCGTGGGTGCTCTTGGAAGAAAGGAGTTCAAGCGAGGATATTACGTGTACGTGGGTTCGGCGATGGGCGGGGTCGAGCAACGTGTCAGGAGGCACAAGTCCTCCCAGAAGAAGCTCAGATGGCATGTCGACTATCTCCTCGCGAGGTCCGAGATCCTTGCGAGCATCGCCATCCATTCCAATTCGAAGAGGACCGAATGCGAGACCGTTGAAGCCCTGTCAGCGTGTGAGGACGCTGCATTCCCGGTGCCGCGTTTTGGTTCCTCCGGGTGCCGGTGCTGCTCTCATCTTCTCTACTTCGGCGATGCCGACCCT
>CALMQK010000329.1 GCA_937872085.1 uncultured euryarchaeote | reverse complement strand
CCGAGGTGGCACGGGTCGTGGTACGCGACCTTCTTCTTGTATTCTTTGGTGAACTTCAACCTTCCGTCCTTGATGAGTTTCTCGAGGTACTCGGAGATGTGGTATATCTTGAAGGACGGGGTGCCGACCAGGGTCGGATAGTTGTTCTTCATCGTGTTGTAGCATCCCGAGCAGGCTGTGACCATGGTCTTCCATCCGCGCTTCTCCATCTCCCTGACGTTGTGAGGTGCAAGTTCGTCCCGGACAAGGGTCTTCTGTCCGGTCCTTAGCAGCGGCGAGCCGCAGCACCATTCGTTCTCCCCAAGTATGTTGAACTTGACCCCGGCCTTGTCCAGCAGCTTCGCAGTCGCCACCGCGAGTGGCTGCATCCTGTACGCTTCGGTGCAGCCTGTGAAAAACACCACCTCTGGGTTGTCCGAGAGTTTGATGTCCTTCGGGAGCCACTCAGCCCGTTTCTCCTTGGGCTCACTAAAGGGGTTCCTCTTGTCCGCGACGCTCGCCTTGATCTTCTTGTGGGCCTCAGGAGGGCCATAGCCCTCGGAGATGAGCCATTCCTTGACCTCTTCCCAGAGCTTCGGGAACTCTATCTCGACGTGGCAGTTGTGCTCGCATGCCCCGCATGACGTGCATTGGAAGACCCTCTCGACGAACTCCGGCGTGATCTTGGTCTGCCTCCGGAGGAGAGCGTCAATAGGGGTCTTGCCTGCCATCTGCTTGAGGTAGTAGACCTTGCCCCTGGGTGTGGAGGACTCCCAGCCTATCTGACCGTATACGGGGCAGCATTCCCTGCAGTATCCGCACTGAAGGCAGGCGTACAGGTCTTTTTCGATCTCCTTGATCTTCCTCATGACAGTCACCGGATTCAGTTAGAGCGATTCCTCAAGTACCAGTGCCATTGAAAAGCAGCTGGTGATTGTCAGAATTCCCCATATCACAGAGCATGCTTTCGACCTTGATAAACCTAGCGTATGGACCATTTCCTGGTAGGTCCAGTTGGCACGAACGCCTATCATGTTCGATTCTTCCGGGCGGGCTTCTTGGTGTGAAGATGGATATCGACATCCTTGTCAGGTTCGTACCCATGCAGGCTGCTCAACATACCTCGGACAGTGTTGTTGACGATTTTGGAAGCGAACCTGCCGTTGGGGATTTTATTCTTTCCGATGAATATTTCAACATCCACTTCCGCAAGCTCGGCGCAGTCCTCGATCCTGTGCTTCTGAGCGACGATTGCCCTCGCCAACCCTTCGCAGTCGTGGCCGCATTTCCCACAGTCGAGGCCTGGAAGCTTCTTGAGGACCCTCTCGACCGCCACCTCCGTCTCGACGTAATCCACCAGTTTCTTGAGCGTCGGGTTCGTGAGCACGGTCCCATCGGTCGGCTTCAAGTCTCCGACTGCCACTTTCTTGAATGATCCTTCCTTGAGCCCCTCGATGATGATCACGTCGGGGTTGTACTCCGCCATGACCATCCGGGTGATGTCATCGATTGGTGTTCTTGAGTGTTTGATGAGGGAGGTCTCGATTTCAGATGAGAAGACGACTGGATCGCTCCCAGCTTGCGAGTGCCTCCAGGTGTCCTTTCCCTCGGTGTCGACGCTCGTTCTGTGAGAAGTGTGCTTCACGGATGAGACCCTGTAACCTTTTGTAGATAGTGAGCAGACGAGTTTCTCGACCAAGGTCGTCTTGCCCGAGTCCTGGTATCCGTAGACTCCGAGTATCATATGATTGCCCCGTCCCCGATACCTCCACTCGAGGTAATAAATGATTGAGCCTTATCTTCCTCGAAACAGCGACCAGGCGATCCGCGGGAAGCTCGCGACATAGGAGCTCTCCGACCAGTCCAGCTCTTCCTTGGCGCACACAGTAGATTCACTCAGGTGGGCGGTTTCGGCCTTCAGGGACTCGAGGTCCTTCTCGGTGGGACCTCCATCTGCAACCATCGAATCGATTCTGGAGGAGAGGGACATTGCCGCCTCTATCCTCTCTCGGGTCCCACTGGCGACATCCTCCGTGATTAGGCCCATCTTGCGCTTGATCTCGTTGAGCCCCAATCCTGCCGTATAGGTGGAATCGACGATTTCGTCCCTGGTCATCCAGCTGGTCTCGTAGTTCAGGACATGCTTCCAACTGGGCTTGTCCGCAAGTTTGAGATGGTCCTCGAGCGTTCGGGCACGGACCTTGAAGCCGTGTTTCTCCGGATACTCGAAGGCGTTCCCGCCCGGGTCGAGGAACGGGGCGAGAGGGCTGATGAAGGGGTACAGACGCTTGCCCTTGAACTTCTCATACAGCTTCTCGGTGTATCTCACCGTGTCCGCTACTGAGTCCGCGGTCTGCTTTGGTAGACCGATCATGTAGAACAGGTCGAACCTGTTGCAGCCAGCGTCCAGGAAGAACTCGGCGGATTTCTCTACTCCGACATTCGTGTACGGCTTGCCCTGGGCCTTCCTCACAGCCTCGTCATGCGTCTCAGGGGACATCTGCACGCTGAATCGCTCGGTGCTGCGGGCCACCTCTTGGGCAAATTCCTTGTCGGCCGGCGTGAAGAGCTCGAGTACGACCTCGTTCTTCACCTTCCTTTGCTTCAGCTCGGAAAGGAACTTGGTGGCGTAGGATCTGCCTGCCTGTCTTATGTCGCCGACGACGAAGGTCGCGCCCTTGAGGTATTCCTCTGCTTTGGCGACATCCTCGGCGAGCTTCTCAGGGGACCTGTAGGCAGGCTTGTCCCTCCCGAAGTTCCGGGCGAACGAGTCGCATGACCCTTGACAGTTGACGCAGTTGTGCGTGCAGCCCCGGACCCCGAGCGCTATCGACATCGGGTTGGATTTCCAGTTCTTGTATGGAAGATGTCCGTCCAGGTCCATGTACCTGAACACTTTGCGGACCATCAGGCCGTAGTCTACCTCCACATCGTCCAGGTCGTCAGGGACATTTGTCAGAGGATTGATGTTGAGCTTCTCGCCGGACCTCCAAGACAGGTTCGGGACGGCGTCGAGTGGCCTTCCGGATGTCAGGCGATCCATGAGCATCTCCATCGGCAATTCGGTGGAGTCGCCCCTCATGACGAAATCGATCTCGGCGTGGTTCTTGAGGATTTCCTCGTGGTAATATGATGCGCTGAAGCCCCCCATGACGATTGGAGTTTCGGGATGATGCTTCTTGACCATCTTCGCGAGCTCGAGCGAGCCTTGGACATGCGGGAGCCAGTGGAGGTCGATCCCGAACAATGCGGGATCGAGGGACTTGACGAACCTCTCGGGGTCGAACCTCTCAGACGCCAGCATCTTGTTAGCGATGTTAGCTATCCTCACCTGGAAGCCCTTGGATTCCAGAAGCGATGCGATCGTCGTGAAGCCGATCGGGTACATCTCGAAGACCGGTGTCGATGGTATGAGGTCGCTGACCGGGCCGAGCAAGACTGCCCTCTTCCGGAAATCCATTATGCTCGGTGGGTGAAGTAGGACTAGGTCCGGTGAGCGCATCGTGGATGAGAGACCTACCCCGCGTTATAAAAGCGTATCCAGTTACATTCTGATGGTCACACAGAACGAAACGTTCCAAGTCAATGAGCCAATGCCCGTTGCGGGAACGAAGTGCTCCCCAATGCACCGTTCTGTTCGGTGTGCGGGGCGAGGCCGCGATAGTGCTCGACTGGAACAGCAGGTTCTCGGCGTCGGTTGTCGATACTGGGAGGTGTCGTAGAGTGGCGGAGGGTTAACCTACTCGTCAATAAGCGTTTTATACGATGTAAGGAATCCCCAGGCAATGCTCGCTGAGCAGTATATGGGGGTCGCGGTTTTTGCGATCATAGCCCTGCTCATCCCCACGCTCTTCTTCTTCCTCTCAAGATACTTCAGGGCGGACAAGCACGATCCGCGTGGAGAGACCACGTACGAATGCGGAGAGGTGCCCATCGGGGAAGCGCAGATACAGTTCCACTTCCAATATTATATGTATGCGATAATATTCGTCGCGTTCGACCTCGTCACGGTCTTCATTCTCCTCTGGGCCCTCGTGTTCGCCGACATCAGCGATCTTGGCAAGATCTACATGCTCATGTTCCTCGGCATACTCCTCGCTGGCGTCGGATACGCCCTGAAGAAGGAGGAGATAATCTGGATATGAAGTCCGGAGAAGGGGAACCTTCGGTTGGACAGGTCATGGTGTTCAGGTCAAAGGACTTCCTGAAGTGGGCCGATGGGGTCATGGAAGGCATCCTCAAGAAGAGCCCGATAGGCGGCGGCATCGACTTCCTCACGAAAGATTTCTTCAACTGGGCGACCAGGAACTCCATCTACCCGCTGCACTTCGGCATCATGTGCTGCGCCCTCGAGATGGCGGTGGCATCGGCCCCGAGGTTCGATGCACAGCGTTTCGGAGTGATCTATAGGTCGACCCCAAGGCAGTGCGATGTCCTTCTGGTTACCGGCCCCGTCACCAAGAAGTTCCAACCCGGCGTAAGACGGCTGTATGATCAGATGCCGGGGCCCAAGTGGGTCATCGCGATGGGCGAGTGCGCGATATCCGGAGGGCCGTTCTATGACAGTTACAGCGTCGTCCCCGGAGTCGACCAGTTCATCCCGGTCGACATCTACATTCCCGGCTGTCCTGCAAGGCCAGAGGCCCTGATTGACGGCTTCATCAAACTGCAGAAACTCATCAAGGATAACAAGAGGGGCCTGTTGACAGGGAAGTGAAGGACAGGAGCAACGATGATGGAACAGAGGGGGTCAGGAACGCCGGCGGGTGCCATTGAGAAGGCGCCATCCAAGGTCGGCGAGATGTCCGAGGAGAGGGTCATAAGGGCGCTTCTCGACGCTTTCCCGACCGCCGTCACCGACTACAAGAAGTTGAAGGCCGGGGTCCTCCGCGCCAGGATTGAGCGTCGCGAGCTCTACAGATGCTGTCAGTTCCTCCGCGAGAGGCTCGGGTTCGAGCACGTCTCCATGATCTCAGCGGTGGAGTACGACGACAGGTTCGAGATAGTCTATCACATCACCTGCTATGGCTCGTGCCTGCTTCTGGAGCTCATCACTCAGACTCCAAAGGACGATCCCTCCGTCGATTCGGTCTCATCCGTCTGGGGAGGGGCGAACTGGCAGGAGAGAGAGTCCTTCGACCTGATGGGGATCAAGTTCAACAACCATCCGAAGCTCGAGCGGATACTGCTTCCCAGCGATTACCTGTACCATCCGCTCAGGAAGGATTTCAAGGGGTGAAGATGCACGGCTGAGATGTGGATCAACATGGGCCCGCAGCATCCGATGACCCACGGGCTGTGGAACCTCAGGATCAAGGTCGACGGAGAGACTATAGTCGACGCGGAGCCCGAGATGGGCTATCTCCACCGGGGCATCGAGAAGCTCTGCGAGAACAGGACATACACTCAGATCATCCCGCTTGCGGACAGGCTCTGTTACGGTTCGTCCTTGACGTGGAGCCATCTCTACTGTCTCACTGTCGAGGACCTTATGGGGCTCGAGGTCCCCGAGAGGGCGGAGTACATCCGGGTCGCTGCTATCGAGATGCAGAGGATCGCCTCCCACCTGATGTGGCTCGCGGCGTACGCCGCCGACCTGGGAACCCTCGCAGGGTTCATCTACACGATGAGGGACAGGGAGGTCTTCATCGACCTGCTCCAAGCTCTGAGCGGCTCGAGGCTCACGTACAACTTCCCGAGGATCGGTGGCGTCGCCCACGATGTCCCGCCCAACTTCGAACGCGACTCCCTTCGTGCGTGCACGTATATGGAGAAGAAGCTCGACGAGTACGATCAGCTATTCGAAGGGTCAAAGGTCTTCATGATGAGGAACGAGGGCGTCGGCATCCTGAAGAAGGAGCTGGCGATGAACCTCGGGGTGACGGGCCCGCCCTTAAGGGCCAGCGGCGTGAATTACGACCTCAGGAAGGACCAGCCCTACTCGGTCTATCCCGAGCTGGATTTCCAAGCTATTTCAATGCCTGACGCGGACTGCTACGCGAGATACAAGGTCAGGATGGACGAGATGCGCGAGAGCTGCAAGATCATCCGCCAGGCGGTCCAGAAGATGCCCAAGGGCAAATGGAGGATAGTCGCACCTCGGAACGGGCCGGTGGGCACGGGCATCGGAAGGGTAGAGGACCCGCGCGGGGAGGGCATGATGTACGTCGTCGGGAACGGCACGCCGAAGCCCTACCGGCTGAAGATCAGGAGCCCGATCTTCGTGACGGTCTCGGCAGCGAAGCAGATGCTGGTCGGCTACAAGGTCGCGGACGTCGTGGCGATCATGGGCGGGCTGGACATGTGCATCGGGGAGGCCGATAGGTGAGACCATGAACCTGTTCCAATTCTGCTACGGACTCATCCATTGGCTCGTCATACTTGTCAATCATCTCTGGTACTGGCTTGGAGGTGTCCTGCCAGGGGCGCTCGGAGATTTCTTCACAGGCATAGGCGATCTTGCCGCTTCGGACGGGAACATCGCGGTGTTCGCCATCCTCCTCGAGGTCATCATATTCGTGATCATCGCCTTCATCAACGTTCTCAACTTCATCTGGCTCGATAGGAAGTTCATGGGCCGCATGTTCGATTTCTATGGGCCGTACTATGTCGGCTACAGGATAGGTGGGTGGCTCCAGAACATCGCGGACGGCATGAAGCTGTTCGTGAAGGAGATCATCACCCCCGCAAAGGCGGACAAGGCCGGGTTCCTGCTCGCCCCGGTCATCTTCATCGGCTCTTCCTTCCTCGCGCTGTCGACGATCCCGCTCGGAAGCAACTTCGGCGTTGAGACGAGCGCTCACGACACGGGAGTCCCGGGGGGGGCGCTTATCGCATTCGCATTCTTCGCGATCGCTCCGTTCTCCATACTCGTGGCTGGGTGGTCGTCCAACAACAAGTACACATTGATCGGCGGGATGAGGTCCGCAGCACAGATGATGAGCTACGAGATCCCGCTGCTCTTGACGGTTGCGAGCGTCTTCCTGCTTGCTGGAAGCTTCAACTTCAACATCATCATCGACGCGCAGAAGGACATCTGGTTCGCCATACCTCTGTTCTTGGGGTTCATCGTATTCCTGGTCTGTCTCATGGCCGAGGTCGAGGTGCAGCCGTTCGACCTGCCAGAGGCGGAGGCCGAGCTCGTCGAGGGCTGGACCACGGAGTACTCGGGCATGAGGTTCGGCCTGTTCATGATGACGAGCTATCTCCGAGCGTACATCGGTGGGGCTTTGGCCACTGCGCTCTTCCTTGGCGGGTGGCACGGCCCGACTCTGATCCCAGAGCCCATCTGGTTCCTGATCAAGGCATACGCCGTATTCGTAGTCATCGAGTGGGCGCGCTGGTCGCTCCCCAGGATCAGGGTCGACCAGATACTCAACCTCGGCTGGAAGAGGCTCATGCCGCTGGCGGTCGTGAACCTGCTGATCGCCGCGACATTCAAAACGCTGGGGTGGTTCTGATGGCCGAGGCCAAGAAGAAGCGCATGAGCACCCTCGGCTATGTCGCCAAGCCGATGGGGAGGACCATCAAGCAGTTCTACACTTCCTTTGTCAAGGGCAGGCCTAACACCATCCTATATCCATATCAGAAGCTGGAGCTTCCGCCGACCTATAGGGGGAAGCACACGATCGACTTCAAGCGCTGCATAGGGTGCGGCAACTGCGTCCAGATATGCCCGAACGATTGCATGTGGATGCAGAAGCTGGATGACCCGGAGCTCGGGAAGATCGAGCGACCCGGGATAGACATGGGCAGGTGCCTGTTCTGCGGATTCTGCGTGGAGATCTGTCCGACAGTGGCGATCCACGAGACCGTCGAATTCGAGCTTGCGGACAACATCAGGTCGAGGATCAAGTTCGACCCCAGGGAGCTCAGGGACGACAAGTACGCCGATTCGGTCGTCGAGGAGCGCGTGAAGCGCACCGTCCCCGTCCTCGACCTCGACAAGTGCACGGGTTGCGAGAAGTGCGCCGGGGAGTGCCCCGGGATGTGCATCGCGATGATGCCGATAGAAGCGACGGGAAAGTCGAAGCCGGAGTTCACTCTCGCCGGATGCACCGCTGAGGGGAATTGCGCGGT
>CALMQK010000328.1 GCA_937872085.1 uncultured euryarchaeote | reverse complement strand
CTTCAGTTTCGCGATCGAATACGTGTAGGTGTGCCCCAGCGTGCCCGCGTGCGTATGCCTCATCGAATGGTATCCAACTTGGAAAGAGGCATCGTAACTCTCGGAGATACCTGCCATCATACCGAGCTCATATGGAGCCCCCTGGATGACTTCGAAGTCCTCGGTCATCTTCTCGACAAGGAGGTTCCGGCCGGTATCGTGTGCATCGCACACCAACACATCATCCGCCCCTCCATCCCTTGCGCCTTGAATCGCCGCCTCGACCTCTGCGGTCATGATCTCCCGCATGCGGCAGTAATCGAAGCCCTTCTGGTCGGTTTGGTCATCGTGCGCCAGCACGGCAATTCCTTCCATGTCTGCCGATATGTGGACTTTCATTGTATCGGACACTGAGCTGCTCGGAGCCACATAAACAATTGGGTAATGCCCCTGCGCAAAAGCATTTAATCAGCCAGCAGGGTATGTCTGCACAGATGGAACGAGACCGACCCCCCATTCCTGTGACTTCGCAGTCGAGTGCAGAAGAGCGTAGAATGAGGACTCTGTCAAGCATTTTCGATCTCACCGCAGAACTCCTTCATGTGGAGGACATCAGTGCCCTCCTGAAAAGGATCGTCGAATCCGTGAAGGATCAGTTCGGGTTCGATAGAGTATCCATCTCGATACTGGACGAGGACAGGGAGATGTTCACCGACCATGCCTTGGCAGGCTACCCGCCGGAGGCCGAGGAAGAGATCCGAGCATCGCCAGAGACTTTCAACGAGGATAGCATCTTGGTGGATTTCAGACCCGAATGCAAGATCTCCAGGATAGCATACTACATCCCGATCGAGAAACAAACCGCTCCCGACACGTTTGTGGCAATCAGAGACAAGGACGCTGCGAAGGCGCCCAGGAAATCCCCGGGTTCGTGGCATGAATTGGACCTCCTCTATTTCGCTCTCTACAACAGGCGTGGCACGATGATAGGGTTCCTCCAGGCGGACTATCCTATCGATGGCAAGATCCCTTCAGGCGAGACCGTTGCTGAGATTGAGCTCTTCGCAACCATCGCTGCGGTCGGGATTGAGAACTCCGGAATCTACAAGCGTTCTCTGGCCGTGCTTCAGGAGAACGAGGTCAAGACCGAGAGATTGGGGAAGATCCTCGATCTCATCGAGAGCGTGATGCGGGTCGACGATGTCGATGTCGTCCTCCAGAAGATCTCCGACGCGATGGCAAGGACCTTCGCGTTCAGAAAGGCGAGTGTCTCGATGTTCTCTCAGAACTCGAACAGAGTCGTCATCGAAGCGCTCACTGGCTACACCAAGGACGAAGAGGAAACGATCCGGAGGAGCGAAATCCTGAAGGATAAGATCCTTGATGATCTGAAAGAGGAGCACAGGCTCACGCACACGGGTTACTTCATCCCGGGAGAGACCCAGGGTGACGGATCGGACTTCGTTTTCGTGGAGAACCCCGAAATGGTGCATGAATCACGTAAGACCCCGGATAGCTGGCACGAGCTGGACCTCGTGTACTTCATCATGAACGACAGGGAGGGAGAGGCGCTCGGCGTCATCCAGGTGGATTATCCTTTGGACGGGAAGGTCCCGACGAAGGAGACAATGGAAGCGATGGAAGCGTTCGCGAACATGGCCACTATCGCGGTTGAGAACTCGACGGTATTCAAGAACATGGATAGGACCAAAGGAGAGGTCAGAATGTACCTCGACCTGCTGACCCACGACATCGGAAATCTCGTGAATCCGGTGAACGCATATCTCGAGATGGTCATAGCCGCGACACCATTGACCCCGGTTCAGCACAAGTACATCTCCTCCGCACTCGAGGCTAGCAGGAACATGACACATCTGATAAGGAACGTCCGGAGGTCCGCACAGCTGCTCGAGCTAGACCGCGCAGAGCTAGTGCCGGTCAGTCTGTCGAGGGCTCTGAGGCAATCGACGGCTGATTCGAGGAACGCCTTTCTGGAGAAGAAGGTCGACATCAGGCTCAATCTGCCCACTCAGGACGTATGGGTGGTAGC
>CALMQK010000327.1 GCA_937872085.1 uncultured euryarchaeote | reverse complement strand
ACTCCAGGGCCTGGATGGGCAGCTGGTCGTCGAACTTGTCCATCGCGCTTAGCATGACGACCCTGGTCGGGTTATCCCTCATTATCCTGCGTAGGGTCGCGAGCCCGTCCATCCTGGGCATCTGAATGTCCAGTAAGACAACATGAGGCAAGAGGGTCCGAGCCTTCTCAATGGCCTCGACTCCGTCCTTCGCGCTTCCAATGATCTCGATATCAGGGTCTGACTCGAGGATGTCCTTCAGAACGACGCGCATGTAGGCGCTGTCATCAACAATGAGGACCTTCACCTTGTCAGGCATCCGGCACCTCTCAGATTTCCATCTGCAGGACAGCGTTCACGGACTCCAGCACATCGTCCGCCGTGAAGGGCTTGATGATGAAATCTACCGCCCCAGCCTCGAGGGATCTCATCACCGTCTTCTGATGACCCAATGCTGAGATCATGATGATCTTCGCTTTCTGGTTGAACTCCTTGAGCCGCCTCACCGCGTCGATGCCATCCTTGTCGGGCATGACTATGTCCATCGTGATGACATCGGCCCCTTCGCGGACGAACCTCTCCAGCGCTTCGTCTGCGCTCCTGGCCTCGATGACCTTGTGCCCTCCGGCTTCGAGTATGTTCCTGAGCACTTTGCGCATGAATTCCGAATCGTCCACGACCATTATCTTAGGCATCCTTGCCACCTCCACGACCAGCGCTGTCCAGTTCGAGCACCTTCAGCGGGTCTATGAGCGTTATCAGTCTTTCCTCGTGCTTCGCTATCCCGAGGACGTACTGCGATTCTATCTCTCTCGCGATGTAGTCCGGCGCCTTCTCTATGGATTGGGGGTCGATCCTTGCGACCTCGCTGACCTCATCGACCAAGAATCCCACAAGAGCGTCAGGACCATCAATGACGACTATCTTGGGATTGCCTTCGTTCTTCTTCAGGGGCTCCATCCCGAACCTAGTGCGCAGGTTCACGACTGTCAGGAGCTTCCCCCTGAGGTTTATCACGCCCTCTATATGCGGAGCGCTCCTGTGAACCTTGGCTATGTCCTCCATGCTGTGTATCTCACGGACCACCGCGACGTCGAACCCATACTCTTCCTTGCCCAGCTTGAAGACGACGACCTGCCTCCCAGATTTCGACATCATCGCCCGTGGCCCCCCTGGTCAGCCTGTATTTCTGCTGGCGCCGCTCGATGTGGCCCCTGAGAGCGACCCCTTGTCGACCTGCTTCGTCATCTCGTTCAGCTTGGTTGCGAGTTCTGCAAGCTCCTGTGCGGACGCGGTCATCTCCTCCATGCTCGCAGCCAGATTCTCGGTCGACACCGAGACGCTCTCTGCAGTCGTCGAGTTCTCCTTGGCGATTATGGCGACCTCGTCAAGCGACCTGGCGAGGCTCTCGGTCAACGCCTTCTGTTCCTCTGTCGAGGCACTGATCTCCTGGACCATGGCCGCTGTCTCCTCGACTGTCGAGGCGATGTCCTCCAAGGACTTCAGCGATTCGGAAATGGTGCTAGAACTCTCAGTAGCATCCTTCATCGTGTTCTCCATCTTCTGAGTGGTATCCTCAATGTCTCGCTCGACCAGCTCTATCAGCTGTTGGATCTGGTCAGCGGCCTTTCGGGAGCCTTCCGCGAGTTTCCTGACCTCATCAGCCACGACAGCGAATCCCCGTCCCTGCTCTCCTGCCCTTGCGGCCTCGATGGCGGCGTTGAGCGACAGCAGGTTCGTCTGATGAGCGATGTTCGTGATGATAGAGACTATCTGAGATATCTCCTTGGACTTCTTGGAGAGCTGCTTCATCGCATCAGCGGTTCCCTCGACGTTCTTCAGCAAGAAGTTCATCCTCTCGAGGGCGTGCTGGGCGGACTTGCTGCCGTTCTGGGCTACCTCGCTGGCATTGGCCGACGCGCCTGCGGCGTTCTGGGCGCTCTGCACGACATCATAGATGGCCTTCGTCTGTTCGGCGAGCATTCTGACCATCTCATCGATCTTGATGGATTCGGATTGCGCCCCCTTCGATTCCTGAAGGACCGAGGTCGACACCTGTTGCGTGCTCTGAGTCATCTGGCCTACGGTCTCAGCAAGGGAGGACGATGAATCCCTGAGGGATTCTGAGGCCATCCTTATCTCCTTGGTCAGCTTCGCGAGGCTGGACCTCATGTCCATGAACGCCGTGACGAGTTTCTTCAGGTCGCCCAACGCCTCGATGTTTATCTCTCTAGTCAGGTCCCCTGCCGCGATGGCTCCTGCGCACTCCGTGAGCTCGATCAGAGGCTTGGACGTATTATCAATGAGAAGGTTCATCGACTTGACCAGGTCCCCAACCTCATCGTCTGCCGTCCGCACGTCCACATGGGTCCTGAAGTTCCCTTGGGAAATCGTCTTCGCCGCCTTGGAGACAGCGACGACGGGTTTCGTGATCCTGGAAGACAAGAAGAGCGAGAACACACTGACCGTGCACGCGACGGCCCCTCCCGTGATGATCAAGTCGGTCAGCGCTCTGTCGACTGTCTCCTGGGTGACCTTGTCCATCAGAGTGGCAGCTTGCGAGTCGATGCTGATGAGATTGGCCATATATGCGTTGATGGCCTCGATGTGCCCGGAAGCATTTTGTGCCGTGTCTCTAGCTTCAGTGGGACGGAGTGTGTTCAGGAATGTGACCGCTGACATTGTGTCGCTCCCGTACTTGGCCCACTCGCTGTCGATGCTAGCGAGTATCTCGCTTTCCTGGGTTATGAGTGTCTGCTGCCCTTGGCTCTTGACTATGGCGTTCAGATTCGGGGCGACCTCTAGGGAATAGGTCCTCGTGTAGTTTATCAGG
>CALMQK010000326.1 GCA_937872085.1 uncultured euryarchaeote | reverse complement strand
CGGCATGCGATGTGACTCGTTCCTACTTCGCCTTCTTGTGAGGCCTTCCCTTCTTGGTGTGCTTGACTCGCGCATTGACCTTGGATTTGGTGCTTCTTGGTAATTTCATCGGTTCATCCTCCATCGCGCATTGCAATATCCTATCTAAGAATGTTGCTGCTGCCGGGGAGCTCCTGCCCCGGGGCTACATTCACTTCTTCTGCTCCTCCGAGGTCGAAGTCTGCTTCGGGCGAACTGGCGATAGTACTGGTGCATCCCGCTTGCCGTCGATCAGACCCCTGGAGACCGCCTGGGCAAGCCATGTCGATAGCAACGATGCCGCGCCTTGATCTCCACCTGCGGCCGAGATCAAGATGTCCGGGGTGATCTTCACTCCGTTCACGCCGACCTCATCGATCAACTTGATCGCGGCTGTAGCCGACGGGCCGATCACCTGCGCCTGTGCGTTGTACGCATCGGCTATGCCCTTGCCGACCTCGCGCTGTTCGTACGCCTTACCGTCCGCAATGGTCTTGAGCTGATACGATGTGCCGTCTCCGATCTGCTTCAGCCTGTAGGCCTCCGCTTCTGCCAGAGCCTGCACCTTGTACTTCTCACCGTCCGCGGTTATCTTGTTCTGGTCCCTGTCTCCGCCAGCCAGCATTCTCTTTGCCTCTGCTTTCGTGTTCTCGATCTGGATCGAAAGCATGGCAGCGACCACCTCGGGTTGCTTGTCGGCATTGGCCGCCTTTGACTGCACCTCGATGCGCTTCTCCTGAGCGAGCGCCTCCTGTTGATACTGTGCCTGCTGTTGGAGGGCGATCTCCCTCTTGGTCTGCGTGTCAAGCAATGCCTGATCCACCTTGATGTATGCGATCAAGAGGTTCTGTGCCTCGACGTGGTAGACCTCGAATTGCGATTGTGCCTTCTCAAGCGCTGAGCGCTGTAGCTCCGTCCTGCTCATGATGAAGTTGATGGCTTTCTCCTCACCGGCCTTGTTACGGAAGGACGAATCGATCAGCGGGTGCACGATCTGCTCGATGAGGTTCTTGACGGATCCGAATCTCGCGATTATGAACGCCGCGTTCTGAGGCCTGATGCGGATGATCATCCTCACATCCACCTCGAGCTGGAAACCATCCATGGAAGTTACCCGCAGTTGCGAGAACTTGAAGAACTCGGTCGCCTTGTCGCTTCCGCTATCATCCTCATAGGCCTCACTGCTGGTCTTGAGACCGCTCATCGCCGCGACCGTGGGGGTCGTGTGTTGCGCCCTTTGGTCAAAGCCCGAAGCCCAGTCGATCGTGACCGCGCTCGTTGGGACCAGGTATGCTGTGAAGGCCAGGGGGTTGAGGTTGTATTTTCCCGGTGCCAAAGGTTCCTTCCAGATGCCCCTCATGTTCTTGTCGAGGATCAGGAGGGTCTCCGCCTCTTCGTGCACGGGCTGTCCAAGCTCGACGAGTTGCTTTGCAGGTGCGGCCGGTGACGCCGGACCCACTGCGCCGACGTTGGGTATCGGGGATCCCTCTTTCTTCTCGAGCTCCATGCCGACGTTGGACCTCAGGACCGCCACATATCCCGGCGGAACTTCGGCGACCGTGTAGAGGTCTACCTTGAAAAGCAACGGATTGATGTAGTATCTGCCCGGTTGGAGCGTGTCCAGTTGTGGGCCCCTGTGCCCGTCACTGTTGAGGAATGCCTGACCATCCTGGAAATACCGGTGGTTCTTGGCAGTCGGACAATCCTTTGTCGGCCCTTCGGGCGGCCTCGGCGAGACTATGTACCCAGATGGTAGAGGTAGGCCGTCGTTCGCTATTGCGACTCCGATATTCTCGCCCGGGACCTCCGTTATCGAGGCTTTGGTGACCTTGAACGCGTATCTGTTGATCCTGTAGATACCCGGCCTGAGGATGGCGACCTGCGGCCCCTTCATGCCCCCGTTATCCAGGAACATCCTTGCATCCTGGAAGTGGTTGCAGTCGATGTCATCGCCGAGCAATCTGCCCTTGGGGATGGCCTTGCCATCAATGGATTCCACGATCCCCACCTCTGTCGGGAGGATCTCGGTGACCTGCGTCTTCTGTATCTTCCATATGATCGGTATCCTCCAGTAAAGACCAGGCATCAGCGTGTCGGCCTGGACACCTATCTGGCCCATCCGAGCGACAACCTGGCCCTGTGGCATCTTCCTGCCGAACATCCTCTTGGTGAGAATCCCGACCTCGTAGTCGGTTATGAGTCTCAATCCGGGCAGGAGCAGCAGAACTACGATTATCACTACGATGACTATCACTGTCGTCAACAAACTCGCGTCCATTTACCTCACCATTTCCTCTTCGCCCCGAAAGAGCGTAGCTTCCCCAATTGTGGAATCATGGCTCGGTTCAGTCACGAATGACGCCAATCCAGATTCCCCCAAAGGAGTGAATGTCGGTCGCCTGGCTATAAACCTTCCTAAGGAAAACCATGAGGCCCTTCGGCATCATTGGCATGGACTATCAAGATATAGATACTCACAATGAATGTGTCTACAACCGACCTCGGCCACCACCGCCGCCGGACCGCCCTCCCCCGAACTTACCTCCGCCTCTGCTCATCAACTGGATTATCCAAATGAGCGGGATGAATATCCTCCCCCTAGTCAGGACTCCCCCGACACCAATGGCCGCGAGGATCAAAAACCACTGCCACCATTCGAGGGGTATCCCCGAGATGGGATATGCGGGCGATCCGCTGGTGTCTCCAGTGTACTCGTTGATGATGATGTCCCCGATCGCAGTCGTCAGGTCGACGAGCCCGTCATCAAGGTTGCCGGCGTCATAGTACGGGATGAAATATGTGTTGACCAGGTTCGTCACCCGCGCGCCGGTCAGGATCCCCATGAGCCCATAGCCCACCTCGACCTTCCATGTCCCGTCTTCCGTGGCGACAACTATCAACACCCCGTTGTCCACGCCTTTGTTTCCGATTCCGTTCTTCTGGAAAGTCCTCAAGGCGAAGTAGCTGATGTCGTGTGGCTGAGTCGTGTTCACAACGAGCACGGCGATCTCGCAGGAGGTCTGCGCGTCAACACTGTAACATATCTCGTCTATCCATTCGACATATCCAGGCGAGAGCGCCCCCGCGTTGTCGTTGGCGTAGGGATAGATCGTCGGGATCCCCTCGAACCTCGGGTCGGGAGCGGGGAAGAGGACATAGAACGCCCCAATGACCACCGCGATGATCACAAGCACGATCACAATCAATGTGGCGGCAAGGCGTGCTTTCTCGCGCATTCTCTGCTCACATAGTCTCTGTTTCACTGCCCACGCTGATAGTATCTTGCTTCGGTGAAGCCGAAGAGGTTCCCTGGGAATCCTAGTGTGGCTGAGTTGTATGCGGCGACCGCGTCGTTGTAGAAGACCCTCTGCGCGAGTATGATATTCTCCGTCTCGTCGATTATCGAGATGAAGTCTTGGACGACTCCGACTGACTTTAGATCCGGATAGTTCTCGTTTATCGCCAGGAGGAGCGCGTTGATGTTCGTGTCCAGCTGCTGCGTCGTGTTGACGTTGGCATTGACATCCGTCCCTATCTCGCTCAACCACTTGGTCCTAAGATCGGTAATGTTCTTCAACAGGTTCTGTTCGTATGTGGTCGAGAAGTTCACTGCAGCCTGGACCTGCGGGATCTTGTCGATCCTCATCTGGTAGGCGGCTTCGATGTTCCCCCAGGTCCTCTTGACATCCTGCTGCTTGGAAACCAGGGAGTTGTAGGTCAATACCATGCTGAGGGCCACCAGTAGAACGATAACGACGCTTACGATCGCGATGATCCTCATCTTCGTGAGCTTGAATTCGGCCATTGGAGAAAGACAGTGCGCGAGGGTAATTAACCTTTTTCGCGAAGTCCGGATACTGCCGCAGCTTTTTCACTTGTCAGGTTCATCGTGAACCTCCATTCACTGACCAAGACATTTCTGGCGGCCTCTTCAGCTCTCTAGACGGCGGAATTAGCCTTGAACCGGCCAAGTTGAAAACCAGAGTGGGGGCAGAGGGATTTGAACCCTCATCGACGGGTTTCCTCCACGCGGAGAGC
>CALMQK010000325.1 GCA_937872085.1 uncultured euryarchaeote | reverse complement strand
GTTGTCCACGTCGCTTCCATGAATGATGCTAACTCCAGTGGTCATCAGTGCGAAAACGTATATGTAGATAAACGAATCGTCCTTGTAGACAAGCCATGTATAGAGGTTGCCTGGAAATGGAGTAGTTGAAGAGGAAAGGTTGTTCTCAACATCCCTCTTAGTCACGTCCCTGTTGATTGCGGCCTGAATGCCCGATCCGAGAAAACTGGCGTCGCTGTATGCGCCTAATTGTACTCCGAGCGGCGTGTTGCTCATGGTGTATAGTCCGTTCCCATTCCACCTTAGATAGGCCGCATCGTTGAACACCTCGTTGCCCACTTGAACTGTGTCCCCCGAGGGTTGCTCAGATTGATTCCATCTATCGACTGACCAAACGGTGAACGTCAGCGAGAACACAATGAAAATCGAGATCACTGCCCTGTATGTCCCTATCCTTCACTCCTTCTCACCTTTCAGGCTCTGGCACCACAAGCCGCCAACTATGGCGACGAAGGGGGAAAGTAACATTGACACGTATAGGGAACTGCCAAGAACCGGCACGAACACGAGCAAGAGAGCGAACGGAAAAACTCTCCTGAAATATAACTGAGGGGCTCTAAGGAAAGCGACCACCCCCAATGCAGCCACTACCAGCACCAAACCTATCTGGTGAGCGTAGCTCACAATCAGGTTTCCCAGCAGAGTGACTACTGGAATCCTGAAATCAAAGAACCCCGTCTCCCCGATCGTCTCAAACGAGTTCCCGAGTATCTCAAAGTAGTTCAGAACCACAATAGTCGCGACCACTCCGAGCGATGCCGCGGTAGTTATTGCCAACCTCTTCCCTCTGTTCCTTAAGGCTCTTGGGAGATAGCGGACGGTCAGTTCTGCGAGGACCAAACCGAGCCCATACAAGATGATCAGCACCGCCATGTGGTGCACCGCGAAGCACGCGAAGGCGACCAAACCGCACACAAAGAGAAGCCGCTTGCTCTCAGAGAAGCCAGCCCTGAATGCGACGAACACGAGCAAGGCGATCAGAACGACTTCCATTCCCCTCGCGCTTCCAACCCAGTATGTGGTGTCGACGAACCTAGGGGCTATGACCGCGAGGAAGGCCGCGAGCAATGCGAACTCCACCCTGTGGACGAACTCGCGGGAGAGGCAGAACACGACCAGACAGAACAATGTGGCGAGACTGCCATCAATCAAAAGTATACAGACATCTAACCCCAGACCCGTAAGGAGTGACAGCTCCGCTAGTACGAAGGGAGCACCAGAGGGATATGAGGAAGGATAGTAGCCGACATATGAGAGGGCGTTGAACGTCCAAGCTGCGCGGCCTTCTCTCACGATATTGTTGGACAGGCTATGGATGAAATACGAATCGGTCTGAAACCTTTCGTGCTCTACCAGAGGATATCTGACCGCCAATGCCACTAGGATAATCGCAAGGAGCAGGAGGAATGCCGTCTTCCGATGGAACATCGCAGACTCTACCTCTTCGCGCACCAGACT